>JAEXXN010000607.1 GCA_023405875.1 Bacillota bacterium
GGCATTGCCTGTAGCTGTTTGTTCATATGAAATTGCTTGCTTTGCACCGGCACTTACTATCACCAGTAACGATGAACAATCATATTATATACTAATTTCTTATTATGGAGGAATTTTTATGAAAAGCTCAGGATACCTTATTGTTGGCGGTGATGACAGGCTGGTGGAGCTGGCAAAATTATTTGAAAGGAATGGATTTGATATCTCTACTTATGGAATGGATAAGCTGGAGATAAGAAATGTCGAAAATCACCCCTCCCTTGATGCTGCACTGAAGAGTTGCGATGTAGTGATCTGTCCCATACCCTTTGCAAAGGATGTAAACAAAATAAACTCAAAGTATTCAAAAGAAGAAATTATGATTGAAGAATTGTTCGGGAAGCTGAGAAAAGGCCAACTGCTGCTGTTAGGAGCGATGAACAACTATGGAAAAGAGCTTGCTGCCAAATACAAAGTCGATTATATCGATTACTACAAGGATGAAAGCTATCAGATTTTAAACACAATCCCGACTGCTGAAGGGGCTCTGTCCATGATAATCAACGGTACAAGTGAGACCTTGTTCGGAAGTAAGGTGCTCATACTTGGTTATGGGAGGATAGGAAGGCTGCTTTCCGGGTATTTGAAAGGGCTGGGGGCAGAGGTGTACGTGGAAGCCAGAAAAGAGTCCGACCTTACCTGGATAAGTACCAATTCAATGAAGGCTGTGCCTATAAATGAGCTAGCCACATATTTGGGACAAATGGATGTGATAGTTAATACAGTCCCTGCAATGCTGCTGGATTGCAGGCTGCTTGAGCT
The DNA here is from genome assembly GCA_023405875.1 of Bacillota bacterium. GTDB lineage: Bacteria > Bacillota > Clostridia > Lutisporales > Lutisporaceae > BRH-c25. The sequence goes on from JAEXXN010000607.1 coordinate 802, forward strand.
TGTCAAAGGGTCAGCATTTATTCTGGACCTTGCTTCAGCTCCCGGAGGGGTTGATTTTGCATGTGCTGCGGAAAAGGGTATAAAGGCGGTACATGCTCTCGGAATTCCCGGTAAGGTAGCAAGCAGGTCAGCGGCGGTTTATATTTATGAGACTATAATGAAGTATCTGGAGAATAGAAGGGAGAGCACAGAATGAAACTGGAAGGATTAAAAGTAGGGTTGGCAATAACCGGTTCCTTTTGTACCTTCGACAAGCTGGTGCCGGAGGCAGAAAAGCTTGTTCAGCAAAAGGCGGAGGTATATCCTATATTTTCCACAAATGCTGCTACCATGGACACAAGGTTCGGAAAGGCTGAGGATTGGGTGGCAAAATTTGAGGGAATAGCAGGGCATAAGGCAATAAGCACAATACAGGATGCCGAGCCTATAGGCCCCAAATCGCTGATCGATGTGTTAGTAATCGCACCCTGTACAGGGAAGCCTTCATAAATACAAAACAACATCTATATCATCCTTATACACCTCAATTTCCTTGACGAGTGCTGCTGTAAGCTGCATTACAGCAGCGTCAGGAACGGAAAGTCTATCCTTGAGCTTATCAAAATAATCCTCAATATGCGGCACGTCATCCGCTGCCTCAAAAGAGCTGCATATTTCCTGTCTTTTGATTTCCAACAGCTTCAGGCATTCTTCTATTGCAGCTATCCTTTCAACAAAGGTGTCTGTGTCGGAAAGCTTATAGCCCTCAAACAGCTTGAAGTACCTGGCTTTGCTTTTCTTGAGCCGTCCTATCTCAGAGTCTATGGCTGTCAGCTCCGCAGCTTTATTCCCGCCGCCGGGAGAGCTGTCCTTGAGCAGCCTGTATATTGAGCCTTGAAGGGTTTTGTCGCTTATGACCCGCAATATGGTTTTTTCAACTGAAGCCTTCAGCTTTTCAGAATTCACATAATTTGAACATACGGTGCACCTGTAGTATACATATTTTTTACCATGGGAGCTGGCATAGAAAATCCTCATGGGTTTCAGGCATTTGCTGCAGATGACTCTAAGGGCTGCAGTACCAGTGACGGTGCGGCCCGGGGTACTTTTGGGCTTTTGGGGGCGGGAGTTCTGTGCAGCGTTCCATATTTCAGTATCGATAATGGAAGGGTGCTGTCCCTTGATCCCATATGAATCCCCGGTATTGCTGCGGTGTCTGTTTATACCGATATATACCGGGTTGTGAAGTATGTATGCTATGCTGCTTCCGCGGAACCTATAACCCCGCTTTGTCCTGAAGCCCATACTGTTCAGGTGCTCTGCAACGGCGCTATAGCTCATGCCGGCTCCGGTATAAAGGCTGAATATCATTCTTACTATACCGACTTCATTTTCATTGATCACCAGTTTTTTATCCACATTATCATAGCCCAGTACAGTGGAAGCTTTTCCGCCCTTTCTGGCAAACTCCCCCAAGCCCAGCTTTACATTTTCTATAATTGTGTTTCTTTCAAATTCGGCTATGGAGCCCAACAACTGAAGGGTCATCCTGCCTACGGGAGTGGAGGTGTCGAACCTTTCTGAGCAGCTGGTAAAATGCACCGAGCTTGCTTCAAAAATATCAATAAGATATAACAGGTCCTTAAGGCTTCTGGACAGCCTGGATATTTTCCAGACCAATACCAGGTTAAAGCTCCCATTTTTACAATCCTTAATAAGCCTTTCCAGCCCCATCCGGTCCTTGAGCCTTTTTCCCGAAAAGCCCAGATCCATATAGACATCATACACTTCTATACCGTAAGCGCTGCAATATTGCTTCAGGGTCTCCACCTGTGCCGGGGCGGACTGGCCCTCTTCAGCCTGTTCTTCGGTACTGACCCTCACATATAATGCTGCCGTCAATTTTTCCTGCATTCAAGCTTCACACCTTAAAAAATTTATATTGAACGCGCCTAAGCTATTATCCGGGGTATGGCGCGAATTTAATGAAATCAAGGAAATATTTACGCGAAATATTCATCTATTAATTATATTAAGAGTATGGGAATAATAGGCGTGTCACAAGAAAATTGAAAAAAGTGCTGAGTAAATAATAGCATTTTACGTATGTTGTACACTTACTGTTTAATTGATATAATTTTTATATAAGGTACATTATATTGAACGCACAAATTCAATGAAATCAGGGAAACTTTATGCAAAATGTTTTTCGGGAAATATAGCAAGGAATATTGAAAAAGGGGATTTTTATGAGCATAATTGATAGCTTTCTTCTAAGATATGCCAAGGAATATGATTTTTACAACGAGCTGGCACATCAGGTGGCAATAATATGTGAATCAATTATACAGAGAAGCGGGATCAGAGCAATAATTACATACCGTGCAAAGAAGCCGGACAGTCTTAAGGATAAGCTGATTAAGAGGAATGCAGTGAAGAAGTACAACAGTATAGAACAGATATACAGGGATATAGTTGACCTTTCGGGGGTAAGGATTGCAATATACTTTCCGGGAGACAGGGAGGAAATAGGGAAGCTGATAGAATCAGAATTCAACACCGGAAAAATAAAGCGGTTTCCAAATGCAGAACAGAAGCTCAACCAGGATGATCCCTTCAAAAGGCGCTTCACCGGTTATGATGCGGTACACTACAGGGTGCGGATCAAAGAGGATAAGCTGGAGGCAAACAACAAGAGATTTGCCCATGCCCAGGTGGAGATACAGATCGCCTCTGCCCTGATGCATGCGTGGGCCGAGGTTGAGCATGACCTTGCATATAAGCCTCAGATCGGCCGGCTGTCTGAGGAGGAATTCAATATACTTGATGAATTGAACGGACTTGTGCTTTCGGGAGAGCTTGCACTGGAAAGGCTTCAGAAAGCTTTTAAGCACAGGATCGCAAATAACGAGCAGCAGTTCAACAATCATTATGAGCTGGCGGCGCTTATAAGGGAAAGGATCTCCTGCGGCCTGCTGGAGGAGCATATCATGGGCAGAGTTGATATATTGCTGCGTTTCCTTCAGAAAATAGAAATGGATAATCCCTTAGGGATACGCCTTTACCTGAATTCATTATGCAACATGAAAGCAAACAAAGCATACAAAACTGTGGCGGATTACTTTACAGACCTTGTGCTGAACCAGGACCCGGACTACTACAGCGCTTTTGTAGAGGCAAAATATGAGTACAGCTACAGCAATCCGTATCTTTCCATTGAGAAGCAGCTTCTGTTGAGAAAAGAGAACAGGCATTTGAACTTTTTCATTGACAGGTGGATAATCCTTGAAAAGGTGATCAAGGTGTTTGAAGAGGATAAGGAGGGTGGGGATGCAAGGCTTGACAGTGTTCCGGCCAGAGAGCCCCTCGTCGTCAGGCTGAAAAGGCTTCTGCCCATTGACCAGCTGTTGCTGGAGGACATGAAATTCCTGGAAGCTACCAGGAACAAGATAGTATACAACACTGAGCTTCCGGACAATACACAGCTTATGATTTCGGCAGGCTCGGTGTCGGTTGTGTTTAATAGGCTGAAGGAACTGGCGGCCGGGGAACAGAAAGCAAGGATAGACACTATTTCAAAGCAGCTGGCTGAATAACCCGCTTTGTATATAAAGCATTGCCTACAGGCAATACGTTATCAAAGCTTGCTAATGCAATAACAGATACCCCTGTGCTGATGGCGGCAAAAGCCCATTTGAGGAACGGCAAGCCCCTGGTTATAGGAGTCTCCTCAAATGATGCACTGGGATTATGCGCAAAGAATCTGGCGGTACTTCTTAATGCAAAGTATTGCTACTTTATACCCTTCGAACAGGATAACCCGGAAGCAAAAAGAAATTCCCTTGTAGCTAAAATGGAGCTTCTGATTCCCACAGTGGAGCTGGCGATGGAGGGCAAGCAGTATCAGCCTATGATAAGATAGTTATTTATGAGATATCGCGAAATTTGAATTATATATGTAAAATGTTTTTCGCGAAATATATAGGAGATGATCATCAATGAAAATACTGGTACAAAAGTTCGGTGGAACCTCCGTTGCTTTTCAGGATAGAAGGGAAATGGTTGTAAACAAGATAGAAAGCGCATTGAATAACGGCTTTTTTCCTGTTGTAGTTGTTTCAGCAATAGGAAGAAGCGGAGACCCGTATGCTACCGATACACTGATAAATCTCGCAAATTCTGTAGGAATAAAAGGTAATCCCCGTGAAATTGATATGCTTATGTCCTGTGGAGAAATAATATCCTGCGTCGTACTGGCG
>JAEXXN010000612.1 GCA_023405875.1 Bacillota bacterium
CCTTTTCAACTGCTCCTTGAAAGCAAACATTGATATTGCTTTTATATTTTCAACCTTCATATTTATGAATTCGCAGCCCATTTCATACATTTTGGTCTCAGGAACCTCGCTGACTCTTCTCACTCTGACAATACAGTCAATAAAATAACTTAATTTAAGCTTGAAGGTGAAAATCGTGTTCTTCGGCAGGCATAGATTTGTTTCTGCAAGTATACCTCCGGCACTTATGTTCTTTATTGTACCAACAAAGGATTTGTTCAGCTTTCCGACTGAAACATCATTTATGAACATCAATCTCGCAACAAAGCCGATATTGCAGTCCACTCTGCCGAACCTTCTCTTCTCTATGGCAGTTAACCCGTCAACAATAGGTTTTTCTATAATTACTCTGTTTCCATCTACAACGTTAACCCTGCTGTAAAACTCATATATATCCGCATCATCAAAGATGAGACAGGATATATCCCAGCCTTCTTTGAGCTGACCTGCCGTTTTCACTGTCAATTCCAGGGCCCCGGCTTTTGTATCGGCTATATTTCCATATATCTCAACATTATCATAAGGCGACAGAATAACAATCATCTGTCCCGGCTTGAATTCCATTCTTATTTACCTCCTGCTGCAGTAGCTTATGCAATAACCTACTATATCATTATATCAAATAATAGTTATATTCGACATATTATTTAGTTTATTCTTCTTTTGGGAGATTGTGCTATAAGGGCGGAACGGTTTAGAACCGTTCCCTACAGCTTTTATGAATCAAAAACAAAGAGAAGGTATTATACCTTCTCCTGATTTTTGCATAGCAGATATTATCTCTTTGAGAACTGCGGAGCTCTTCTTGCTTTCTTGAGTCCGTATTTCTTTCTTTCCTTCATTCTTGGATCTCTTGTTACGAAGCCTGCTTTCTTGAGCGCAGGTCTGAGTTCATTGTCAGCCTCCATAAGCGCTCTTGTAATACCGTGTCTGATAGCACCGGCCTGGCCTGTAAAACCTCCGCCGGCAACATTTACAAGAATATTGAATCTTGAAAGTGTATCTGTAAGTACCAGAGGCTGTCTTACAATAAGCTTCAAGGTCTCCAATCCGAAATAATTATCTATGTCTCTATTGTTAATTGTTATTTTTCCATCTCCAGGAACCAATCTGACTCTCGCAATGGAGTGCTTCCTTCTTCCTGTTCCAAAATACTGAACCTTCTTCGCCACAGTTACTTCCTCCTTTCAACCTATATGTCAAGTTCAAGAGCTTCAGGCATCTGAGCTGCATTTTCATGTTCAGCGCCCTTATATACTCTTAACTTTTTAAGCATTTTTCTGCCCAAGCTGTTTTTAGGAAGCATGCCTTTAACTGCTTCGTATACGGCTTTGTCAGACTGTTCAGCCATGAACTTTCTATATGGAGTTTCCTTCATGCTTCCGGGACGTGTTGTAACTGTCCTGTGCATTTTCTGGTCAAGCTTCTTGCCGGTAAGTACAACCTTGTCACAGTTTACAATTATTACGTGATCACCTGTATCGATATGAGGTGTATATATCGGTTTATTCTTGCCTCTTAATATCTTTGCAACTTCGCTTGCAAGTCGTCCGAGAACCTTGTCGGTTCCGTCAACTACATACCATTTTCTCTGTATTGTATCGGGATTTGGTATATAAGACTTCATTTTCTTCACTCCTTGTCTAAATATTTCGCAAAATACCTTTAAAGCTTCAATTTAAATTTTGCGTATCCTTCCCAAAACTGTTTCACTACCGGCATTTGTGTCCCACAACACATTGTCCGGAGGCTCCAAAGTAAAGGGAATATACTGTATATATTTCAACGTCCTGCATGTTGTCTATCCTATTCAATTAACATGCCTCAAGTGATTCGGGGCTATGAATCACATTTCGCAACATATAATATTGTAATACATTGCACCACGCGTGTCAAGGATAATACTTTCATTTTCTATTATAACAAGATTTCAATGAGGGTTTTTGCAGACTTGCAAAAACCTACCCGAGCGTTTCAACGAGGCGGGAGATATGCTCACCGCCTGTTGGGCAACGAAAGCAGTACTCGCCACCTATAAGAGATGGGAGACATCTTTTGCCTCGTTATTTTGCCAATCCATCGCCCTTTGCCTTGTCATAATACACTTCCTCCAGATACAAGCCGCATGCAGGTACGGTTATTCCTGCTCTGTACCTGTCCTTTGACAGTATTATGGCTTTTATTTCACCTGGATCGATTTTCCCAATTCCCGCGTACAAAATGGTGCCTGTTATAATGCGGACCATATTGTATAAGAACCCGTTGCCCTTATATATCAACCGGAGCATTTCATTTTCTTTTTCCAGTGAAACATCATATATGGTCCTGACTGTATTGACAACCTTGCTTCCTGCAGCCATAAAGCCTCCAAAATCATATGTACCGATAAAAGCCTTTGCAGCTGTTTCCATTCCCTCTACATCTAATCTTTCACAATAGTTTGTATGATATGCATAATTTCTGTAAAGCGCTGATGGAAATTTACTGTTGATTATATGATAGCTGTACATTTTGCCGACAGCACTGAATCTTGCATGAAAATCCGGCGGAACTTCTTCCGACCCCTTTATCACTATATCTCTTGGAAGCAGATTATTCAAAGCATATGAGAACTTATCCCCCGGTATGGTGCTGGACGTCAGAAAATTAGCAACCTGTCCCCTGGCGTGTACTCCTGCATCTGTTCTTCCGGAACCGTTCAATCCCGCAGCTTCACCGGTTGCCTTCTCTATTGCTTTTTCTATTGACTCCTGGATTGAGGGTCCGTTTTCCTGAGTCTGCCAGCCGCAATAGTTGGTTCCGTCATATTCGATTATCAGCTTAATATTTCTCATGGGTATTCCTATCCTGTCAAGGCGATAGGCAATAGACAACAGACGATAGGTCCGGCGAGGCTTCCAAGCCCAGCCCAACCCATTGCCCATAGACTATACCCATTGCCCGATTTTATCTGCTCCATATCACCAGGAAGCAAAAGGCGGCTGTAACAAGCATTGCACTGTAATCTCTGAAATCCAGCTTCAACTGCTTCATTCTTGTCCTTTGCTCCCCGCCCCTGTAGCATCTTGCCTCCATTGCCAATGCAAGCTCGTCGGCTCTTCTGAATGCGCTGATAAACAAGGGTACAAGCAGGGGAACCATTGCTTTGGCCCGGTTTATCAGGTTCCCGGTTTCAAAATCCGCTCCTCTTGCCATCTGTGCCTTCATAATTTTATCTGTTTCCTCAAGAAGTGTCGGAATAAACCTCAGTGCAATAGTCATCATCATCGCCAGCTCATGGGCAGGCATTCCGATTTTCTTGAAGGGATTCAGAAGCTTTTCTATCCCGTCTGTCAGAGCTATCGGAGATGTTGTCAAGGTCAGCAATGAGGCGCCGGTTATAAGGAATATAAGCCTCAACCCCATGAAGCCCGCTTGATAAAGGCCTTCACGGGTAATGTTCAGCTTCCATATGCTATATATCACTTCTCCCTGTGTCATAAAGGCATTCAGCACCACAGTAAGTGAAATTATAACCAGCAACGG
>JAEXXN010000072.1 GCA_023405875.1 Bacillota bacterium
GGGCAGCAAAGCAGATCAAAAGCTTTTTGGATATGGGGTTCATAACCGTAAGCAATGACGGTAACTTCAAACCGGATGAACCGATTACAAGGGCTGAGTTTGCCGCTATGACAAATAAGGCTTTTGTATTGATAGAAAAGGATGTCAAGAATTTTATAGACGTTAAGGCCAATGACGCTTTCTATAATGACCTGCTGATAGCAAAAAAAGCAGGATACCTTGCAGGACTGCCCGATGGCACTGTAAATCCAAAGGGCAACATGAGCCGCCAGGAATATGCAGTCATAATATCCAGGCTGCTGAAGCTTGATGCAACCCAATATATCGGTGAAGCGGATAAATATGCCGATGCCTCAGCTATACCTGCTTGGAGCAAGGGAGCAATAGGCGCTGCCGCAAAGTTCGGCTATATGCAGGGCGAGCCCGGCGGAATATTCAACCCAAAAGGCTTTGTTACAAGAGGACAGGCTGTAGTAGTACTTGAGAGATGCTACCTTTCTTCGGTAAAGGTTGCATATAACAAGGCGGGTACATACAGCGCAGGCGTTATAGAAGGAAATGCAGCAATCAATGCTCCCGGAGTAACCCTGGAAAATACCACAATAAACGGAAACCTGATCATTGGAGAAGGTGTTGGGAATGGAAACGCAAAGCTGAAAAACGTTATAGTTAAAGGCGATACCATAGTTAAGGGCGGAGGGCCCAACAGCATCATAATAGAAGACTCACAGATCAAAAACATCATCATAATCAAAGAAGACAATAAAATCAGAATAGTAGCAGTAGGAAAGACAACGGTAGAGAGAGTTGACATGCAGTCTGGGGGTAAGCTTGAAGAGCAGGACACAACAGGCGCGGGCTTCGGATATGTCACCATAGCTGAAGGCCTGGATTCCAATGAACCTGTTATCCTAAAGGGAAGCTTCGAAACAGTCCAGATACTGGCAGCAGGAGTAGAGCTCAACGTAGAAGCAGGAAGCATAGCCAAGCTTGATGTGGCAAAGACTGCCGAAGGAACAAAGATCAACCTGGGGAAAGAAGTAAAAGTAACCGAGCTTATAGTCCAAGCGAAGGCTGAAGTAACGGGAAGCGGTACTATCGGTAAAGCGGATGTAAAGGTACAGGGAGTGGTAATCACAGCACCTACCACAACGATCACTACAGCAGCAGGAGTAACAGTAGGAACTACCCTTCCGGGACAGGCTCCGGCACCTTCAGCACCGACAGGCGGCAATACCGGCAGCGGCGGTGGTTCAGGCAGCGGTGGAGGATCACGGGATAACGATGACGACGATGATGATAGAAACACCACAGTAGCGGTATCGGGAGTTACCTTGAACCATACAACAATGACACTGACAGTGGGAGAAGCAGCAGGAACACTGACAGCGACAGTTGCGCCGGCCAATGCAACAGACAAGAGGGTGAATTGGACCTCCAGCAATACAGCGGTAGCAACTGTTGCAAACGGGGTAGTAACACCGGTAGCGGCAGGGACAACAACAGTTACGGTAAAAACAGTAAGCGGAGCCAAAACGGCAGCCTGCACAGTAACAGTAAAAGAGCAGGAGCCGGATACACTGGCAGTAATATATACGCAATTTGAGGAAGCCGGACAGGATATAGCATTAACAGCAAATTACTACCACAATACGACTGTATCGGAAGCTGTATATGCAGACACTCAGCTTACACCGGACAAAGATATAACCTTTATATTGAAATCCAGACTGTCGGAAGCTTCAAGCTGGGAAAATGTCGGGACCATCAGCTTAGTAGCCGATAAAACAGCATCCCTTGCGGGGGTACTGGCTGATATGGCTGAAAGTGATGTCAGCTTTGAGAAGCTGAAGGACATGGAGGATACAGACTTTGCAATAAAGTTCACTCATATTTCCGGAGAACCGGCTGATAAATATGCAGGAGAAGTGAATATTACCTTTACAGCACTGGCGGGGGATTTGTATAATGCATATGAAGCTGCGGAGGTAATAGGTACAGGTACTGCAAGTGCAGAATTTAATATTGCTCCTGTAGCGGTAACCAGTGTATTCTTGAACCAAAAGACCTTAACACTGACAGCCGGAGGAGCGGCAAAAACATTAACAGCAACTGTAGAGCCTGATAATGCGGCCAACAAGAATGTGGCCTGGTCATCAGACAATAAGACTGTGGCAACAGTGGCTGACGGTGTGGTAACACCGGTAGCAAAGGGTACGGCTGTTATCACGGTAACAACTGTAGATGGAGGAAAGACAGCAAGCTGCACAGTGACGGTAATAGGAGAAAATGAAGAACCAGAGATAGATTACCTTCCCCATTTTATAGGCACTTTTACTGAGAATACCGGCAATCTGAGCTTTACAGTAGAAGGAAATCTCACCGGACCTGTTGATACCGGCAAATTAAGGTATATAACCTCGGAGAACGGTCAATACGGTCATACCCTGTCCGGAAGCTATGAGCTGGTAAGTTCCTCATCGATACTTGAACCGGGACAGTATATGCATTACAGCTTCGGCTCCTACAGCTCAGTATACATATACCTTACCGATGCTGATGCCAATGGTATCATTGAGCTTGAGGGATACGGAAACACTGCTTCTATTACAAACGCAGAAACTGACAGGCTGGTTGCTGAGGAAGGCTGGTATCCCAATGCAGGAGCAGGTGTCAAGCCGGTGGAGATCAGCAAGGAAATTGATGTTGTGAACAATTCGCCTGTAACTATTAACGGTATATACTATTTTGATAAGGATGATAAATTGATAGGATCCCGCAGTGTGAACGAAGGCTATATGGAAAACGTCAGAATAAGCCTGCAAACGACAAATGTTGTGTTCTATTCGGGAACATACGACCCGGAGGGAAAGCAGACCAGCGGGAAAATGAAAACAGTACCGTTTGATCCGGAAACAACAGATGGAATCACACTGGACGCTCAAGGCTGGATAGATGTGAATGAGACTAATTTCGGGCCCACAGCTCCTGAAGAGGAGCCTGAATTCACATTCGATGGTCTTGCTATAAACTACGAATATTCTGAAGAGGACTTGATTTATGTAAACTTTTATCCTCAAGGCGAGGGGTCCGCTACCGGAATCAACTTCAATGATTTCATTGTCCGGGTGGGAGAAACATTATACGAGGGGGAGGAAGGCAGCGAAGTATCTTCCGCAGGTAAGTTTACCGCAGCGGTATTTGAACCTAATCCCGATAATCTCGCGCTAAAAATAGGAATCCTTCAGATTAAGGGTGCGGAGCCCTTTGAAAACGGTGTGACTGTGACAATAACCGGAAAGAACAGATTATCAGGTTCAGGAAACTCCCAATTCGATACATCAGAGTTGGAGTAGCTGCGTAAAGCACGCATTAAAGAAATAAGACTGCTGATGAAATGTACCTCTCAAGGAAAGCTATGTGTAATACATAGCTTTTCCGAGAGGGGGCATTCTCATATTGAAGATAATTATATGGCATACTGCCCTTTGAATCGCTGAAAAGCGATTTTTCTTTTTAAATATATTGGATAATCTGGTTAGTATTTGAAGGAATTAAAGGAAAAATGTAGAAGAATACTATATTGTGCTATACATTAAATCTGTATAGACAAAAAAATAACGATACTTCCCGGTAAAAGCGAGGAAGAGTTGATAAGGCGCCTATTCCAACCATTAGGCTATAACGCCGGCTCGGAAAATTGTAAACTTTTAGTGTCTTGATACAGATTATCATTATATATTAACATATTTGTCTTTTTTCGCTATCCTTGGAGCAAATACAGAAAATATTAGAGTTGCATTATTAATAATAAGTGTTATATTAAAATATATAGCTAACAATAATGAATACATTGATAAATTTTCTACAATGATAAAAGAAAAGTAAGTGGGGAAAATAGTTTTGTATAGTCATTGAATCTGTGATTTTAACAAGTATTTTATAAAACGCAGATAAGGACTATGCAAGTTTTTTGCGCGCTTTACTGTGTATACATTATAATATTAAAAACTTTTTTGACAATCTCAAAGGTTTTACTTACAAATATGTGAAGAAAGGAGAAAAATTATGAATCAGGATTTTTTGACACTGGGTATTATTTTGTTAGGTGCAATTGCTTTTGGAATCATTATACTACTTACAAATTGGTTTTTCAGACCTAAAAGACCAGGTGATGAAAAAGAGATGACCTATGAATGCGGCCTGGATACTGTAGGACCTACATGGGTGCAATTCAGGATCAGCTACTTTTTGTATGCGCTTATATTTGTAATATTTGACGTAGAAACAGTATTTCTTTACCCATGGGCCGTAGCATTTAAATCCATGGGAATATTTGCATTTGTGGAAATGTGCATATTTGTGGGCATGCTATCCTTAGGACTGTTTTATGCATGGAAGAAAGGAGCATTGGAATGGAAGTAAACGAAAAGGATAAAAATTCAGTACCAGGATTCGACGAAGAAGCTTTTCAAAGAGAGATGGAGCTTAATGAGATAGACAATAACAGCCTGCGGGATTTCCTGACAAACCATGTGGTTTTTACTACACTGGAAAAGGGTCTGGATTTCTGTCGCTCCAATTCTTTATGGCCGCTTTCCTTCGGACCGGCATGCTGTGCGATTGAGATGATGGCGTCAGGGGGAGCCAGATATGATATATCACGTTTCGGCTATGAGGTATTCCGCCCGTCGCCGAGACATGCAGATGTCATGATCGTCGCAGGAACAGTAACAAATAAAATGGTTCCGGTTATAAAACGGTTATATCAACAAATGTCGGAACCCAGGTATGTTATAGCCATGGGAAGCTGTTCCATCACCGGAGGCCCCTTTGCAGACTCTTATTCGGTGCTTCGGGGAGTGGACAAGATTATTCCGGTGGATGTTATCATACCGGGATGCCCGCCAAGACCTGAAGCATTGATCGAAGGATTTTTGGCGCTGAAAGCAAAACTGAATAAACCGGAGATTGCGAAGGTGAAGAAAAATGATTGATATTGCAGGTCTTTATGAAAAGCTGAAGGCTTCCTTTAGTGATCAGATAGAGCTTTCTGAGAATAATAAGTCACTGTATGCAAAGCGGGAAAGCATTGTCGGTATTCTCAAAGCCTTAAAGGAAGAGCTTGGTTACGACAGGCTTTTGGATGTTACCTCAGCAGATTATGAGGACAGGTTTGAAGTAGTGTATAACGTGATAAATGACGAGATGAATATTTTGACAATAAAAGTAAAGCTTGATAAAAACGATAATAAAATTCCTTCCGTTGAATCTGTCTGGAGATATGCCAATCCAATGGAAAGAGAAATTTACGACTTGATGGGTATAGTATTTGAAGGCCATGAAAACCTGAACAGGATATTTAACCCTGAGGATTTTGAGGGTCATCCCCTTCGGAAGAGCTATAAACTGGATATCGTAAACAGGTTTTAGGGTAAATTGCTGAAGCTTTACCCCGAATTCATACCTATGAGAGGAGGAAGAATTTGAGATGGCATTGTTGGAAGAAAATTTTGAGACCCAGGAGTATAAAATAAATGTCGGACCGGCGCATCCCAGTACCCATGGAGTATACAGGGCGGTACTTACACTTAACGGAGAAGAAATTATAAAGCTGGAGAGCCATATCGGCTATCTTCACAGAGGGATAGAAAAGCTTGCTGAAACCCGGACCTATGCACAATTTGCCGCGCTGACACCAAGAATGGATTATTTGGCAGGGGCGTTGAACAACTGGGGCTACGTAGTTGCAGTTGAAAAGCTGATGGAGATCCAGGTGCCTGAAAGGGCAGAATATATCCGAGTAATAATAGGTGAGCTGCAGAGAATAGCGAGCCATCTTATTGCAGTATCAAGCACTTGTATAGACTTGGGGGCAACTACTGCATGGATGTACGGATTTGCAGGCAGGGAAGGGGTTCTGGACCTGATCGAAATGGTTACAGGTTCAAGAATGATGCCGGCTTTTTATACCATAGGAGGAGTAATGGACGACCTTCCTGAGGGATTTATTCCCGCAGCAAAGAAGGTATTGGCGGACTTGACCTTGAGGATCAACGACGTGGATGGGATGATCTCAGGGAATGAGATATTTGTTTCAAGAACAAAAGGAATAGGTGCAATAACTCCTGAGAAGGCAATTGAGTATGGTATTACAGGACCAAACTTAAGAACTACCGGGAAAGCTTATGATCTAAGAAAAACAGCACCTTACAGTGTTTATGACAGATTTGATTTTGACATACCGGTGCTCAAGAACGGGGATTCACTTGACAGATTCAGGATCCGTCTTATGGAGATGAGGCAAAGCGTCAGAATCATTGAGCAGGCAATAGCAGGCCTGCCTGAAGGACCTATAACTGCAAAGGTTCCCAAATTAATAAAGCCTCCCGTTGGAGAGGTTTACAGCCAGATAGAAAGCGCAAAGGGCTTGCTGGGCTATTATATAGTAAGTGACGGAAGCACAAAGCCTTATAGGCTGCATGTGCATTCACCTTCATTTGTAAATATCGGCATATTCCCTGAGCTTGCAGTCGGCATGCAGGTACAGGATTTTATTGCGACCCTTGCTTCCTTTGATATCTGTCTGGGAGAAATTGACCGATAAAAATCCAAATTTATCATGTAAGATGTTTTTCACAAAATATCTAGAAGGAGAAATCTGAATGGATACAATAAATAATATTTTCATAAGCGGAGCGGACTTAATAAGGGATATATTGCATTGGATCGGTTTTGGAGATACATTTACCCAGCTGATAATGTCGGTTGTATATTTTGCCGCAATAGCAGCATTGGTTACTTTTAATGTAATAATTCTTTTATGGATAGACCGCCGCCTTTCCGGCTTCTTCCAGGAGAGGCTGGGACCAAACCGGATAGGCCCCTTTGGACTTTTGCAGGCATTGGTTGATGCTGTTAAGCTTATAGGAAAAGAATCAATAATGCCCAGTGCAGTTGACAGGTTCATTTACGAGGTGGCTCCAGTATTTACATTTGCCGTAACTATCATGCTTTATGCTGTCCTCCCGTACGGATATGGAATGTCTGCGGTAAATATCAACGTAGGTATACTATACTTTACAGCGGTATCCTCAACCTCAGTTATTGCGATCCTTATGGCAGGCTGGAGCTCAAATAACAAGTATTCATTGATCGGAGGTATGAGGACTGTTGCACAGGTCATCAGTTATGAAATACCTCTCGCTTTTTCCATGCTTGGAATCGTAATGCTTACAGGTACGCTGAACCTGGGTGATATAGTAGCTTCCCAGGATAAGATATGGAATATATTTCTGCAGCCGGTTGCATTTATAGTATTTCTTATTGCTGCACTGGCCGAGCTGAATAAAGCTCCCTTTGACCTTATAGAAGCAGAGCAGGAGCTTGTATCCGGTTTTCACACTGAATATTCGGGGATGCGTTTTGCACTGTTCTTCATGGCGGAATACGCCAACATCTTCGTCGTGGCGGGACTTGGTGTGACATTGTTCTTCGGAGGCTGGCAGGGACCGCTTCTGCCATCATGGCTATGGTTTATGATCAAGACCTATCTGCTGATTTTATTCATCGAATGGCTCAGATGGACCTTGCCCAGGGCGAGAATTGAGCAAATGATGAAGTTTAACTGGAAGATACTTATTCCGGTTTCCATAGCCAACATATTTGTTACTGGAATAGTAATAAAGCTGTTACACATTATTTAACGGTTTGGAGGTGCTAAAATGTTTGGTTCAGGTATAGTTAAAGGATTGGGCATAACTATGAAAAGACTCTTCATGAAGAAGGTTACACAGCAGTATCCGGAAGTAAAGCCCGATTTACCTCCACGCTCCCATGGCTCCTTTGGCTTTGATTTTGACAAGTGCATATCCTGCAACTTATGTGCAAATGCATGTCCCAACGGAGTAATAAGGGTTGATACTAAAAAGGATGAGAATGGAAAGAAGGTCCTTGAGCAATATAATATGAATCTTGGATATTGTTTGTATTGCGGATTCTGTACAAAGGCTTGCCCGACAGATGCAGTATATTTCAAGACTGAGTTTAACAATGTTTGCTACAACAAGGCCGATACAATTTACAAATGGGTTAAGGAGTCAAAGGATGGCATAGCTGCTGAAAAGGAAAAGTTTAGAGAAGTAGCTGTCACAACCTCTGAAGAGCCTAATAAAAAGCAGGAGGTGTAGTTAATGGGCGTATCCATAGTATTTTATATAATAGCTGCACTTATGATATTTACAGCCCTCAAAATGGTATTCACATCCAACCTTGTGCACAGTGCGCTATTTATGGCAGCTACCTTTGCATGCATCGCTATAATGTATATACTTCTTAATGCAGACTATCTGGCTATTGTTCAGATAATGGTTTATGTAGGTGCAATAGCGGTACTGTTTGTGTTCGGGATCATGCTTACCAAAAGAGAATATATAGAAAAAAGCAGTCAGTTCAACAGGTACAAAACCGTTGGAGCAATTGTTGCAGCAGCACTTTTTATCATTTTTACAATCAGTATATCCGTTTCAAGGTTTGAATTATCTCAAACTGCTCCGCTTGATTCAACGATAACAGCTATTTCCTCACTTCTGCTCAATGAATATGCAATTGCTTTCCAGGCAGTCGGCGTACTGCTTCTGGTTGCTACCATCGGAGCAATTGTAATCGGTAAAGGGGTGAATAATACAAAATGATTACTTTGCAGCATTACTTAATTTTAGGCGCTATTCTCTTTTGTATCGGGCTATACGGTGCAGTTACCAAAAAAAATGCCATATCGGTTTTCATGAGCATCGAGCTTATGCTGAATTCGGTAAATATAAATCTGGTAGCCTTTAATCACTATCTAAAACCGGAAGTGCTTGCAGGGCATGTATTTGCAATTTTTATTATTGCTGTGGCAGCCTGTGAAGTGGCAGTGGGCTTGGCAATAATTTTGTTGCTGTATAGACACAGAAAGTCAACTACAATAGATGATGTGGATTTTCTAAAATGGTAGATTACAATAAGGCAGGTGAATTTTAATGGCTGAAAATGCGTTGTTTATTACATTACTACCTCTTTTAGCTTTCCTATTGATCGTATTTTTGACTAAGAAAGCTAAAATGCTCAGCGCAATGATAGCATTGGCTGCAGTTCTAGGCTCTGCAGTTCTTTCAATAAAAATATTTGTAGAAATACTGGCAGGGGCGGAAGCGCAGGAGGTAGCGGTAAACTGGCTGAGTATCCCTTCCATAGGCTCCTTCAGGGGTCTTGATATACAGATGGGTATACTGGTAGATCCACTATCATCCCTGATGCTGGTAATAGTAACCTTTGTTGCAACTCTTGTAATATTATATTCTTTCGGATACATGAAGGGCGACGAGGGATTTTCCAGATACTTTGCCTATTTATCTCTGTTTACCTTCTCAATGATCGGTCTGGTAATATCCAATAACTATTTTGAGATGTTTGCGTTTTGGGAGCTTGTTGGGCTCTGCTCATATCTCCTGATCGGTTTCTGGTTTCACAAGCCGTCTGCTGCCGATGCCAGCAAAAAGGCGTTTATCACCAACAGGTGGGCAGACTTTGGATTTATGATAGGTATCATTTTGCTGTTCGTTAACTTCGGCACCTTTAATTTCGGAGAGCTTTCAAAGGCAATACCTGCTGCGGGGGGAGCCGGCCTGGCGCTTACAGCCGCCCTGGTATTTGCAGGCCCCATAGGTAAATCGGCACAGTTTCCGCTGCATGTATGGCTTCCTGATGCAATGGAGGGTCCCACTCCTGTAAGTGCTCTTATCCACGCAGCCACAATGGTTGCTGCCGGTGTATATTTAATTGCAAGAGGCTTTATACTCTTTGAAAGTGTAACCTCAGTTCTTACAGCAATGGCCTATATCGGAGGCTTCACTGCAATCTTTGCAGCAGCAATAGCTCTGGTGCAGGATGACATCAAAAAGATCCTTGCTTTTTCAACCTTGAGCCAGCTTGGATACATGGTCATGGCTATGGGAGTCGGAAGCCTGACGGCCGGAATGTTCCATCTGACTACCCATGCATTTTTCAAGGCTCTTCTGTTCCTGGGAGCAGGAAGCGTGATCCATGCCCTTGATGAACAGAATATATTTAAAATGGGTAATCTTAAAGCCAAGATGCCGGTAACTACCTGGACATTTGTCATAGGTTCACTGGCGTTGGCCGGTATATTCCCGCTTTCAGGCTTCTGGAGCAAGGATGAAATATTAAGTGCGGCACTGTCCAGCGGTCATACCGGTCTGTACATTATCGGCACTATAGTTGCATTTATGACGGCTTTCTATATGTTCAGGCTGATTTTCACCGCATTTTTCGGAAAGAACAAGTCAGGGCATCATGCACATGAATCAGGCTGGGTAATGACATTGCCCCTGATACTTCTGGCAGTTCTGTCGGTATTCAGCGGCTTTGCAAATTCTCCCTGGGCTTATGAAACCTTCGGAAAAAGCTTTGGGACCTTTATATTCTTCGCTGAGGCAGAGGAACCCCATGTCAATATGGCAGTTGCAGGCCTGTCGACAATAGTCGCCCTGGCCGGAATATTTACCGCATGGCTGCTTTATTCCAGGAAGGTTGTCGATACTGCGGCACTGGCCAAGAAATGGAATGGATTGTATAAGCTTTTGTACAATAAATTCTATATCGATAATTTGTACGGCTGGGTATTTGACAATGTAATGCTGGTTGCCGGAAAAGCCTTTGACTGGGTCGAACACAAAATCATCGACGGTATTTTTGACGGCTTCGCAAGGCTCATAGGCGTTACAGGCCAAAAGGTCCATGACGCAAGGACGGGCTATCTGCAAAGCTATGCCCTGGTAATATTTACTGCAGTGGTAGTAATTGTTGTATTTATGGCCACCCCATGGATTGGAGGTGCTTTGAAATGATGGATCACATACTTTTTATCATAATGCTGGCTCCGATCATAGGAGCAATAGCACTTTTATTCGTACCTGAAGAAAAAGACAAGACAATTAAGGCAATAGCTGCAATAGCCGCATCAATATCCATGGTATTCTCCTTCAATGCTTATCTGAATTATGACAGCACAGTGGGCGGGATGCAGTTTACCGAGCAATACCAATGGATTCAGAGCTTTGGGATAGATTTCAGCCTTGGAGTAGACGGGTTAAGCATGCCGATGGTTTTATTGACATCAATAATACTTTTCAGCGGAGTGTTTGTTTCCTGGAAGCTTGAAAGCAGGGTAAAGGAATTTTTCTTCTACATGCTTGTGCTCGTTGGAGGAGTATTCGGTGTATTTGCCTCAAGAAACCTTTTTATAATGTTCCTGTTTATAGAAATGGCGGTTATTCCCAAGTTTATACTTATCAATATCTGGGGAAGTAAAAACAAGGAATATGCTGCAATGAAATATACCCTCTATCTTCTTGGAGGAAATGCAGTTGCGCTTATCGGTATTATAGCGACTTACGTATATGCGGGACAGGTATTGGGCGTACCTACGCTTGATATAGAGGCCCTTGCAGCTGTCAGCTATGATATCGGCTTCCAAAAGCTCGCATTCCTGCTTATGATGATAGGCTTCGGGGTTCTGGTTCCGATATTCCCTCTTCACAGATGGACGCCTGACGGCCACTCTGCTGCTCCGACAGCAATAAGTATGCTGCTGGCAGGAGTAATAATGAAGCTTGGTGGATATGCGCTGATCCGTGTCGGTATCAACTTCTTCCCCCAGGGTGCGGCTTTCTGGGGCCCGATAATTGCGATTCTGGCAACGGTTAATGCAGTTTATATCGGTTTTGTAGCAATGGTTCAGAAGGATATAAAATATGTTGTAGCAAATTCTTCTGTAAGCCACATGGGTTATGTCCTGATAGGAATTGTATCCTTCAATACGGCATCTATAAGCGGTGCCGCAGCTCAGATGTTTGCCCACGGTATAATGGCGGCACTGTTCTTTGCAGTGGTCGGTCTTCTTTATGACAAGACTCATACAAGATTGATCGCCGACTTTGGGGGGCTTGCCCACCAGGTGCCGAGAATTGCAGTTGCCTTTATGATTGCGGGCCTGGCATCTCTCGGACTTCCCGGATTATTCAACTTCATGGCAGAATTCTCGGTATTCGTCGGCGCTATTCAGGTATATCCCCTGCTGGCGGTGATATCAATATTTGCCATAGTAGTTACTGCGATATACGTATTGCGCGTAGTACAGCAGATATTCTTCGGCCCTCGCAATGCCAAATGGGATCACCTGGAGGATGCAAAGGGGATCGAAATGATACCTATAGTATTGCTCAGCGCAGTATTGTTTATTTTCGGAATCTTCCCAAGCCTGATAATGGACATGATTAGCGGTGGAATAGTTCCTATAGCCCAGAAGTTTATATCCTTAAATATAGGAGGGCTTTTCTAATGAACATTTATTCTGTTATGGTAGAAATACTTGTTGCCTCACTGGGCGTTCTGGTGCTTTTAATGAGTATAGTACTGCCCCGTTCCAAAAAGGCCTTCATAGGATATTTCTCGGCATTTGCACTGCTCGGCATACTGGCTTTTTCCTTTGCCAACGGCAGCAGTGAGAGCGTAAGCTTTTTCAAGGGCTTGTACGTAAATGACAGCATATCGATATTTTTCAAACAGATGTTTTTGATATCTGCGGCTTTAGTGGCATTGATGTCTATAAGCTATGTCAAGAACCTTACCGATAGCAGGAGTGAATTCTTTGCGATAATGATTTTTGCAACCCTTGGAATGATGATAATGGCGTCAGCCAATGACCTGATAACCCTTTATATCGGCCTTGAGCTTATGTCCATGTCCTTCATAATATTAACCGCTTACGACAAGAAAAGCATGAAATCAACTGAAGCAGGAACCAAATACGTACTCCTGAATGCAATGTCTTCAGCTATACTGTTATACGGCATGAGCTTTTTATACGGCTTCAGCGGTTCTGTTGCATTCTCCGATATTACCTCTATCCTGGGCACAAGCAATAATCAGGCAATGGCTTTGTTGGGAAGCGTACTTGTTATTTCAGGCTTTGCATTCAAAGTTTCAGCAGTACCCTTCCATATGTGGACACCTGATATATATGAGGGAGCTCCCACACCTGTAACGGCATTGCTGGCAGGGGGTTCAAAGGTTGCAGCCTTTGCAGCGGTCATAAAGCTGCTGATGCAGGTCATGCAGTCGCACCAGAGTTCTGTAGTGGCACTGGTAATTGCACTTTCTGTCTTATCCATGCTGTTGGGTAATGTTATAGCCATCCCTCAGACAAACTTAAAAAGGATGCTTGCATATTCAAGTATAGCTCATGCCGGATATATACTGATCGGCATAGTGTCCTATACTACAGCCGGAATAAGCGCGATGCTTTACTATATGCTGCTTTATATATTTGCAAACATAGGAGCATTTGCTGCGGCCACCGCATTCTCAAACCATACCGGCAAAGAAGATATAAAGGATCTGGCCGGTTTGTGGAAACGTTCCCCCTTCATTTCAGCAGTGCTTTTAATAAGCCTTGTATGCCTTGCCGGGATTCCTCCTACAGCAGGCTTCATAGGAAAGTTCTATCTCTTTACCGAGGTGGCAAGACAGGGACATCTCTGGCTGGCATTTGTGGCAATGGGACTGAGCGTAGTTTCAATATATTACTATATAGCTGCAATCAGGACGATGCTGTCAGACGGGGATGCGGGTGCAGACAGGATTCAGACACCGGCGGCCTTAAAGCTTGTGATGATAATTTCAGTTATTATGATCCTTGTAATGGGGTTATATCCCGGACCTGTAACGGACTGGACAAATATAGTCGGAAGCACATTTCTGAAATAACGGGATGAGCTCCGGTTCGGCAATAATAAACCGGTTGCCTTAAAATAACAGGTTGATTCCTTCTGCCTCTTATCAAATATGATACCGGGCACGACACATAAAAGAGACAGGTACTTCAATTGAAGTACCTGTCTCTTTTTATATCGTGGCTGATACTATAACAAGATTTCAATGAAGGTTTTTGCAGGCTTGCAAAAACCTACCCGGCGTTTCAATGAGGCGGGATATATGCAGTGGGGGACAGCTTTTGCCTCGTTATATTTGAAAGAATTATTATATTATGTAGAAAATTGTCAATATTTCTAATATACTATAAGTAAATCCAATTTTTAGGGAGGGTAATATGGAGAAATTTAACCGGTATATGATACGGCTATTGTCCAGGGTTTCCGGCGTTTTCATAATTTTATCCATAGTGTTTTTTCTAGTTTGCCCTCAGATGACATATGGAGGCTCAAAGAATTATTCGGAAAAGAAAGTAGTAAAGGTTGGCTATTATTTATATGAAGGATATCAGGAAGTTGATAAAAACGGCGTATATTCCGGATATGGCTATGATTATCTGAAAGAAATATCCCAGTTTGCAGGTTGGAATTATGAGTTTGTAGTTGCGTCTTTTCCCGAATGCATCAAAATGCTGGAAAATGGTGAAGTGGATATTGTCGGAGGTATAGACAAGGCTGCATTGAAATCTGATAAAATCATATACTCTCATTATTCCAACAGAACTTCGCAGACTCAATTATATACCAAAGCTACAAATATTGAGCTGAATTTTGACAATTTTTCAAAGCTTGACGGGATCTATGCAGGTGTTCTGCAGGACGATTACCAGGAAGTCTACCTGGATGAGTATTCCAGACAAAATAACATTACGCTTAACAAAAAATATTACAAGACCTTGCAGGCTATGGAGGCAGCTCTGGAAAACAATGAGGTCCAGGCAATTTTTACTTCTACTGAGTCAAATGAAAGGTATGCTAAAGTTATAGGAAGAATGGACGAGCGCCCCTTATATTATGGGATCAATAAAAATAACCTGGTGTTGCTGGATGAATTAAATAAGTCCATGCAAAACATAAAAAACAGCAATCCTTCCTATGATATGCAGATACAAAATAAATACTTCATCAAAGGCAATGCGGCGGCCCCTTCATTTACTGTTGAGGAGCTTAAGTATATCAAAGACAAGGGTACCGTAAAAGTGTCATACGACCAGGGGTGGCAGCCCATTGAGTACTATG
>JAEXXN010000091.1 GCA_023405875.1 Bacillota bacterium
TATCTGCCTGCTGACAGAGCTGTTTCTTCAAATACTCCGTTTACTTCCTTCAGTATGAAGATATTTTCCCCTTCAGCGGCTGCCCATGTCAAGCCCAGCAAAAGGCCTTCATCCGAATCAGCCAGGAATAATACTTCAAACAGGCCGGGGTCATCCCCTGCATCAACTCTCCAGGTAGACATTTCATTATATTGGGCGGGATAATCCTTGAATACCACTTTGTCGTCCTTTATATAAGCTATGCTTGCAAGCATATCATCCCCTTCCCTCTCAAAGACAAAAAGGCATATACTTGCATTATCGGCCGTTTCAGATAATAAGCTGCTTTTTATTATTTTCCTGTTTTTAATTGCTTCAACCTTTTTGACAGTATCGGCATCAGCCTCCTCAGCCTTTGCCGCTTCCAACCCTATCAAGGCGCTGTTGTCAACAACGGATGCTTTTGTCAGCAGGTATGTCTTGTTTGGGATGAATTCTTCCTCTGTTATTTCGTATATGTATCCGGCCATATTGTCAAAGTTGTATATCGATTGCCTGTAATTATCCAGGCTGTTTGCTTCCTGCCGTTTGTCAAACCTGACGGCAAGTATCTCGCCGTTATTTCCAATTGCAAGATTGAAGGCTTCCGGGTCTGAGAGCTTATCTCCAGTTTCATTTGGTATTGTTATAAGTCTTTTGCCTGATTCATCGGCAAATCCAAAAACATTTTCCAATTGCCGGAACTCTATCGTTTTAGCCTTGATGTTTTCCTCTGCCTGTTCCTGCTCAATTGTATCAACCTTTGGTGTGTCAGGCACGGTCTGGACCTCGGCATTATTACATCCGACAAGCATTGCGACTAATAATGCTACGACAATAAAAGCACTTTTTCTCTTCAAATATATCAACCCCCTCAGTATTTATCTTCAGCAGCCTGCCTCTATTAACAGGATATGGCATGCGGCTTACAACGGCATCTTTTTAAACTGCTTGAAACCGGCTTATCTCTAAACTGTTGGTCAGAGTATTATACCAAAATTCCCGGTATAAGACAAGCTTCTTCAGTGTTCTGTCTGCAACTGGCAATGAGGCAGAGAGATAGTCCGGAACAACAGCCGGAAGCTTATCAAGCTTTTAGAAAGTACTGGTACACATTGGTTTAGTATCCGGGGAGAAAATCCCGCTTATCCTTTCGACATATTTTTCTTTGTTTATTTCTGCAAGGCCAAGGCTGTGCAATCTGGAAAAGCTGACGGCTCCCATCAGCATGGAGGAGAAGCTGCCTATATCCATACCTGCCTCTACTTCGTAAGCTCCCTCTTGTGAGGTTTTTACCCTGCCTCCTGTAAAATGCAAAATAAGGCTCCCGTTGTTCTCTTCAAGCAAGTCATCCTCAACAGTCAGTTTTAACTTTAATCCGGAAGCTCCAAAGCATCTGCTGTCCATAAGCTCAAATATTTTCCCGGTGTTAACCACCCTGTACATCATACCCACTGCTACCTCCCCTATAATGCACCCGGCATCATCCTGCACAGGCATATATGATCCGTTTGAGGGATCGCCAAAAAGAAAATGAAGGTTTTCATCCTGGCTTTTGATGATTACCCTGTCTATCTGGTCTACCTGGTCGCGAAGGAAAGTACATAGCTCCATAAGCGCTTCCCCGGTTTCATAAATAAACTCGTTAACAACCATGCAGTTGGTATTTATCCCCTCCCTGCTGAAGCTGAAGCTGATATACCCCTTGACCTTATCCCCCTCTTTATATGCTACTATCCTATTACTGCCCCGGTAGAACAACCGGAAATAATCCGCTCCTGTTTTTATAGTCATTCCGTTGCGTCTTGCGGAAAAACGTTCATAGCACTCGTTGATAAGGCGCCTATGGCTTGCATCCATATAAGCAAGCTTTGATTTGGACTCTGCTTTTGGAAATTCGCAGGGTTTTATCCTATATTCCCTGATCTCTGTACCCAACCCGAAACCCATTTTCCGGTAGAAGCCGGCTCTAAAGGGGTAAAGCACAGTCATTACAGCGCCATTATCCCTGTAATACCTCAAAAAATACTCCATAAGCTCCTTAGCAATACCTTGCTTCTTATGAAGCAAGTCGGTGGCTACCCCAGCCGCACCGCCAACATCCATATAGGTGTTCCTGATATTCATTTTGTGATCTATTGTGCGCATTCCGCCTACAAGGCAACCATCCCTGAATGCCCCATGGATATGCTGTTCCGGAATATCCCTGTGAAGTATTTCCAGAAGCTCCAGATATCCGTTTTCTGCCTGTTCCAGCGACCCGTTTGCAGAAAACGCATTGATTGATAATATGGCTAAAGCCTTAAGCTCGCTTTCCTTTAATTGCCTTATTGAATTACTCATGATCTTACCTCCGTAATATATATTTTTCATCAGTTTCTTATTTTATAGCTTCTATCTATACCGGCATACCTGTACCTCCTAAAAATAAAACAGGCTGCAAACAAAAACAATTGTCTGCAACCCGTTCTTTTTGAAAGTTAAAATATAATACACTATAAGACTCATACTGTACTTATTTCAAAATAGGTCGTTATCGGCAGTTGTTCTTATTATCTACCTGCTGAAAAGAGAATGGCAAACAAGCCTTTAAGACAGGCCGGAATAATCTCTTTCAGCAATATTAAACCAGATAATTAAAGAACAACTATTTTCATTTATTTTCCACCTTTTCCCTATATTATTCACATCATACACTATGCTTTTTCTCAAAGCAATAGCTTCTATTTATTTGCCCCGGTTTTTTGCGTAATTTTAAAATTGATAAACTCGGCCGGCTTCACAAGAGCCACGCCTACAACGCATATTAAAAGACCATTGTCGATATCCTCCTGCGTCATAGTGCTGCGGCCAACATTGACAAAAAATGCTTCTTCCGGCGATGTTCCGCTCAAAGCCCCTTGTCTCCATACCCGTTCCAGGAAAGCTTCAATCGTTCTCGCCACCCGTGTCCACAGACTTTGGTCATTAGGCTCAAAAACTGCCCAGTCAGTATTCCTTTTGATCGTTTCTTCCAGAAAAATAAGCAGCCGCTGCACGTTGACATACTTCCACAAGCCGTCAGATGAGCAGGTCCGGGCTCCCCATACTCTGATGCCCTGTCCCGGGAACAAACGGATCAAATTGACTCCCTTTGGATTGAGACTGTCCTGTTCTCCAGTGTTGTACTGGTACTCCAAGCCTGTACAGCCGCGCACAACTTCGTTGGCCGGGGCCTTATGCACTCCCCTTGTCATATCGGTACGTGCATAGATTCCGGCTACTGTTCCCGACGGAGGAATAAAGCTGTTTCCCTTCAGCAGCGGATCGAAAACCTGCAGCCACGGATGATAAACCGCCGCATACCGGCTGTCCAGCATAGCCTTATGCTCCAGTATATCGGCCACACTGTTTCCGCCACTGGGCAGATCAAGAACGGCAAAGCGGTTTCCGAGCTTCTCACAGTGAGCAATCAGGTTCAATTGTACCTCCGGATCGGTAATACCCGGAATTGCCATAATGCTGACTTCGTTATTATCCAGGAAGGCCTTTAGCCCCGTGCGTTTCCCGGGTCCCTGCTCAACGCCTGCAAAGGTGCCGGCGTCAACCGCGTCGGCGGAACCGTCGCTGCCGCCGTTCAAGGTGAGCTTATAAATATCACCGTCCTTTGCTCCGGCGGGCAGCCGATATGGCGACCCAGCTCCTCCGCCGGCCCGCTCTTCTGCGTCAAGCAATCGCGACACCGAAAGCTTGGCGGCAATATAATCCGGGGAATTGCTGTTAAACGATACGCCATCGTATTTTTCCACGATATCGCCGCAACAGATTTCCATAGTGAATTCATAGGCTCCCGGCTCCTTGCAGAGCATAGCCTCCACCTTATTTCCCCATTCCCCGGGATTTTTCGCAGTAAGCTTCAGCTCCAGCCCTTCGCCTTGCAGGATAAAGGATGCCGGTTTTGCATTTTGGGGCACTACCCTGGAAATGTAACAGCAGGAGCCTCCGTTTATAAAATAGTGCTCTACTGAGTAAGCGAGAAACCGGAAGCTCCCAAACCGGCTTTCCGACAAATACCCTCCAAATATCCTTCTGAATTCGTCGTAACCGGTGACAAGCACCGGCGGCCCCCCTGCCGGTCCGCGTTCCGCCAGCCCGACAAAGCCGGTAATATGGGTGCTCACTCCGCCCATTGGGTCAAGCCCACTGTCAAACTCTTCAACGTATACCCCCGGTGATAAATATTCTGCCATACTTACCCGATTTAAGATGCAACATCCGAAATCGGTTCCCTCCTTTACTGCAAATTCATTGACTT
>JAEXXN010000096.1 GCA_023405875.1 Bacillota bacterium
GGACAACATATATAAATAATGTGTACGGGCTGCGCGTGCGGATGCCGGACTTCAAAGGATATATCAAATCCCGGAGCATACAGCGCGAAACCCGGAACGGAAAATTGGGGGAATCGAAATGAAAAAATATGAAGGTACGCAATTCAAGAGTATCAGCCTGCCGAGGCTTAACAATCTGAAGCCCAATATTGAATCAACAGCCTTGAAGCTTATGGAGGAAGCAGGAGAACTGGCCCAGCTTATAGGTAAATACAGGGGACTTAACGGAGAAAACTGCAAAATGCAGGAGAGTGAAGCGATAGACAGGATTGCAGAGGAGCTTCTTGACGTGGCTCAGGTGGCAATATCCATGATGTATGTCCTGGAAGAAACCTATTCCATTGATATTCAGGAGAAGGTAAACAGTCATGTTGAAAAGCTTATCAAGAAAGGCTATATAAAGGGATAGAGGGATGTGCTCCGTTTCACAAACTTTAGCAGGAAAGGAGTGTTGCTATGATAAACGTATTGGCCATATACGGCAGTCACCGCCGGGGACACAACAGCGATATGCTGGTTGACAAGCTGCTGGAGGGTATAGGAAGTGATGGCGCCGCAGTGGAGAAGGTATATGCCTCCTCTGAGCTCATAAAGAGCTGTACGGCCTGCGAAGGCTGCTATAAGCTGGGCCGGTGTGTAATAAAGGATGAAATGCAGCAGGTATATGCAGCCTTCAATAAAGCAGATATCATAATAGCAGCCTCACCGGTATATTTCTACACTGTGACCTCGCACATGAAGAAGCTCATCGACAGGTGCCAGGCAGTATGGGCCAGCAAGTACAAGACAGGAGCCTCTCTGGTGTCTAAAAAGCACAGGGTAGGCTATGTAGTATGTACTGCCGGCGAGCCTGAGGACAGGAGCTATTTTGGCTGTACCCTCAAGGTTTTTGAATTATTTTATAAATGCATCAATACAGAGCTTGTAGACAGCCTGCTTGTTTCCGATGTAGACACCCTGCAGGTCAAAGACAGGCATGATGTTCAGCAGAAAGCCATTGAAGCAGGACGCCGGCTGAGGGAGCTTCTTAAATAATGAAACGCCCGTTTTTGTAAATGAGCTCTCCGTCGGCGTAGACCTCTCCTCCCTCTCTCATGTCGCAAAGCATATCCCAATGAAGTGCGGATTCATTTTTGGAGCCTGTTGCCGGGTAGGCAGCTCCCAGAGCAATATGGATAGTTCCGCCGATTTTTTCATCATAGAGTATATTGTTGGTAAAACGGCTGATACCGTAGTTTGTGCCGAAGGCAAATTCTCCGGCATATCTTGAGCCTGCATCCATGCTTATCATTGTGTTCAGCAATTCTTCTCCCTGCTGCGCTTCAGCCTTTACAACCCTTCCGTTCTCAAAGGAAAGACGTACATCCTGCACCTGGGAGCCTGATACTATTGCAGGAAAGGAATATCTTATATATCCGTTCAGGGAATCCTCTACAGGTCCGGTAAAAACCTCACCGCTGGGCAGGTTGGTAGTACCGCAGCTATTTATCCAGGTCCGGCCGCCGACCCTTAAGGTCAGATCTGTATCCTTTGCAATTATCCTTATTTTATCCTTTGTCATCAGCATATCTGCAATTTTTTGCTGGTCTTCCTTCAGCTTGAGCCATTCCGCTATCGGATCCTCCTTGTCGGCGAAGCATGCAGAAAAAACAAAATCCTCATATTCAGAAAGAGACATATTTGCTTCCATTGCGCCCGCTACAGTAGGAAAATGGGTTATGCTCCAGCGCAGGCTGCCTGACATGGTTCTTCGCCGTTCCGCCGAATTGGCGTTTCGTTTTGCAGTTTCAAAGCGTTTTATTTTCTCCGGGTCTACATTTACAAGTGGCCTGCTGTGATTGCTGCCGCTTATTCTCAGGGTGGCATTATATTTCTCGACACTGCAGGGTATTACAGGAGAGACATACTTGAGCTGTTCCTCATTTCCGTACTTGTACAGTATCTCCTGCAGCTCCTCCACATTTACACGGACATCCGGGTTTGCACCCTTTATCAGCGCTTCCTTATATACTTCCTTGATAAGAGGGATTGCCACCTCATGGCCCTGTATTAGAAGGCTATCTCCCTCTTTCAGTGAAAGAGAATAATTCACCAGTATTCTTGCTACCTTGCTAAGTCTTTCATCAACCAAAATATACAACCTCCATAATATTGTTATAAGGTTATTATAACATAATTGCAATCCGCTAATCGGATTGCTACACACCGTTTCAATAAATGCATAAACGATAAAACCGTTAGGTTTTATTTCCTCAATTGCATTTATTATAACATATTAACTGATAACTGAAACTTTCAATCCATACTTATCCTTGCGTCCCGGGCATAAACATAGGAAGGTACTGCTTCTTGTATTGTTTTCATTCTGGAACCTACCCCCATACGACAGGCCTGGAACAAAATACCCTTTTTCCGGAATGAGTTCGATATTTTTACAGCCTTGGGAAAATTCATACCGGAATAAGGAACTTTCATACCAAAACTGTTTACTGTATGAATGAGTTCTGATATTTTAGGAGGGGAGAACGGGGGGATGCAAATGAGGCAAAGGTTGATAAGCCTGGCTGTATACAAGGTTTACCGCATGAAAATACTGAGTCATGTGGAACTGAGAAAGATGAAGTATGGAATGGAAGTCGTATCAAATGAGCTGATCAAAACCATAATACTTATTGCACTATTTGCAGCTCTGAACAAGCTCAGCTATTTTTTATTTTCATTAATCATACTTGTTATGATCAGATGCTCCTCAGGGGGACTTCATTTTCAGTCAAACCTCAATTGCCTGTTGTTTTCCTGTATTTTCTTCTTGGCAGCAACCTATGACGATATTCATG
>JAEXXN010000174.1 GCA_023405875.1 Bacillota bacterium
ACTTTTATGCAGCTCTCCGTCAGGATCGTAATCAGCTCCGGAATAGGCTGATTGGAACTGCTCAAATACTTCATCATTTCCCACCTGTATAAATGCACGGCCCGGTTCTTTTATCATTGCGGCCTCCGGCCTTTTGATCACATCCCTGCTATCCGCCTCATCCTGTACCTTCAGGCATATTTTGAACTTGGAGTTGCTCCATATCTGATCGTCCACCACTCCCGCAGGCTTCTGGGTGGCAAGTATCAGATGTATGCCCAGGCTTCTTCCCACTCTTGCCGTACTTACCAATTCTTTCATAAAATCAGGCTGGTCCTGTTTAAGCTCTGCAAATTCATCCGCTATCATGAGCAAATGGGGAATGGTCGGCATTCTGTCTCTGTCTGCCCTGCTATAATACAGCTTCTGGTACTTATCGATATTGTTTACGCCATATTCGGAAAACACGCGCTGTCTTCTTAATATCTCGCTTTTGATCGACAGCAGCGCTCTCGTAGTCTGATTCCCTCCCAGGTTAGTAATTGTACCTACCAGGTGGGGCATGCCCTTAAACACATCTGCCATGCCGCCGCCCTTATAATCAATCAGGACAAATGCAACATCATGAGGATGGTAATTTATTGCAAGGGCTATGATAATACTTTGAAGAAGCTCACTTTTCCCTGAACCTGTAGTACCGGCCACCAATCCATGAGGTCCGCAGCCCGTCTCATGCATATCAAGGTTAAAAGGTGTTCCCCCGGCTTTTATGCCTATAGGCACACTCATGCCTTTATAGGTTTTATTTTTTTCCCACCTGGATATTACATCTATGTCCGGTATTTTCTTTATTTTCAACATATCCATTAATGTAACCGAGGTCGGAAGTGTAAAATTTGCACTTGAGTTTTTAATGCGGATCGGAGCAAGCTTTCTTGCCGCCAATTCCAGGTTCTTTATGTCAGCTTTATCAGGAGTGAAGGACAGCTTTTTTCCTGATACCCTGTCGGCTATTTCGCCGCTTTTTCCTTGCAGCGTTATAACCGTCCTGCAGTTCATAGGCAGGTATGCTGCATTTTTCGCTATAAATACAGACGACACACCCAGCTTGGCACTGCCATTGTATAGATATTTGTTAATGGCTTCACTTTCGAGCAGGGATGTATCCTCTACTATAAATACATAATGGGGAAGTATGCTACCTTCCGCCGCTTTCATTTCCCGGTCCTTCAGCAGTGCATGGAGCTCGGACAAAGTCTGGTGTGCCATAGCTCTGCCGCACAAAAGAAATCTTGTGCTGAAGCCGTCATCCCACAAATGCGGCAAAAACCTCAACCAGCTCCACCTATCCAGCTCTTCCTCCGAAACAAGCAAAACTATCCGGACATCGTCATATCCATGATGCGTAACAGTTTGCAGCAGCATAAGCTTTATGAGCTCCGCCGTTTTTTCTTTTTCTCCGGCTATACCGCATATTTCAGCTGGTATCAGATCAACAGATACCGGAACCTCCGGAATCTTTTCAAATTCCAGCGCCAATCTCTGGGGCTCCATAATCAGCGTATCGCTTTCCATAATCACGGCCTGCCTGGTATATTTTATTTTTATTGCAAGGGGAGCGCTGCCTACACCGACTCTCAAGGAAAGAAAATCGTTGTAAGAGGGCGTTCTTTCCCATAGCCTGTCGTCAAGCCGGGCTATTCTCTGTATACACTCAGCCGGGTCAGGATTCATCTCGAGCATTGCCTTTGTTTGTTTTTCCCTTGCTATAGAAAGCTCGCTGCGTGTATCTGCAATAAACTGAAGATACTTATTTTCACGTTCCGCCCTCTTTTTGTTATATTTTCTGATCTGCGCAGCCGCTCCGCCCAGGGAGCCTATAAGCGCCATAACCGTCGTAGCCACGGAAATCATCATAAACATTGACTGGGAGCTCATAGCCATAAGCAGGGTTATAACCACCATTACTGCTGGAAAAGCCACCAGCATGAACCATGATATTTCGGGCTTTTCGTAGGGATTGGGCGGATTCGGCACTTCAATTTCTCCCCCCGGCAGCTCCGGAAGGAACCTGGGCTGGCGGCTGAATTCATTTTTCATTTGCACTTCTCCCTTACAGTAATATTTTTACGGCATTTCCCCCTGTGAGGGAAATTTTATGCCATTCACGCCTGCTGCAAAAATAAAGCTCTTTGTCCAGTACATGTAAATAGTCCGCACTCTCTCCGCAAATCCTTATACTGCTCCGGTATTGAGCGTCTATACGGTATATGCTGCTTCCGTTCAGCCGGTTTGCACAGTATAGATATCTTCCGTCAGTATTGATGCCTGATGCTGCTATTTCATCCAGCACAGTCATTTTGCCGGTTTTTACATCAAGAAGTGTCAAAGCATACTGTTTTCTCTTATCTGTAAAAGCAAGCATGTCTCCGGCAAGTACCATGGTTGACGTCAGGGCATCACTGACGGTCTCAGCGTCTGTGCCTGTCTCATTACAAACCTTGATACCCTGCGGTGTACAATAAAATATATTGCCATTTTCAATAATAAAGCTCTCTGTCTGCTCAGCGGTCAGCCTTCTTGGAGCTTTGCCCCCTGCCGTGCAGCAATAAAGCATGCGGTCCTTTTCATTGATGTAGTAAAGGTATTCTCCCCGAAGCAGCAGCCCATAACAGGGCTCCTCCAGCAGCAGCTCTTTCTTTCTACTGTCTATATTTATCCTGTATAATGCGTTTCCCCGGAGCTGGTCGCTGTAGTATAAATATCCGTTATCATAATTCATGAACCAGAATAAGCCCTCTATTTTTTCCTTATCTCCGGATAATATATGCGTACCGCTATAATTGCATATATCACTTATGAAAAGCTTGTCTCCCGCCTTTATAACC
Organism: Bacillota bacterium; assembly: GCA_023405875.1. Lineage (GTDB taxonomy): Bacteria > Bacillota > Clostridia > Lutisporales > Lutisporaceae > BRH-c25. The sequence goes on from JAEXXN010000174.1 coordinate 2,868, forward strand.
AGACCGCCATTCAATATATTGTAATCCATATGACCACCCCTTTTCAGATGAGTGTGAGCAGCGCTCCATGGTATACGCCCTCTTCCTCCAACGTCATGTCGCCATTCAGTATCCTGCCGAGGGGTTCGGCCTGAAGCCTGCCTTCATACTCAGCGGTTATATTCAAGGCTTCCTTCAGCATGGCCGTCAGCTCCTCCACCTTTACAAAAGCCGGAATTTTGATATCTGCATTCTTTTTGTCTTCATATTGAAACGTCACCATAATGTAATCCATTTACCCTGCTTCCTTTCATCAATTCTTGACTGACAATAAAAGCATTCTCTCGCTTACCAGCCTGTAATCCACATCCTGGCCGGCAGCTTCGGCAAGCTTTAAATACTTGGTCCTAAATTTATATATCGTTTCAGCTTTTACGCCTACCTCTGTGACGGTCTGCTCAGTGTCGTCATCGATCCTCTCATTGATATCCAAGGTTATATAAAAGGTGTTGTATTTACCGTCATTTGATGTAAATGTCATTATATTGCCGACTGTCGCTGTTCCAGTCACGTTCATGGAGCTTTCAAAAGCATCCGAAAAATAGTTCCGGAAGCTGTCCTGGTCAAGCTCCGCATCCAATCCGCGATGCATATCGTATTTCAGGCTCGTATCTTTAGCAGCCCGGCATGCATTGGACAGCGCCGAACCAAGGATTATTTTTTCTGTCAGAACGTTTGCCATTTCCACCATAGGCTCCACCAGCACAGAAAGAAAGATCACCATTAATATTCCTACCGCTATGTTTTTCACAGGCTTTCACCCTATCCGATCAAAAATAATAGTCAAGATCTTTGTAATGCTTCAACCCTACAGACGTTATAGAAAATGAAACCGGGAGCTCCTTCTCATACTTGGTGCCCCAGAGGGTTATAGACAGAGGATATACCGCGCTGATTTCAACAGTCACCGGTTCTCCTCTTTGTCTATACGGCTTATCGTATTCCCCGAGGTCTTCGTAATAGCTTTCATCATCCCTTCCGACCGCATCATCACCATCACTGTTTATGGCTGTAATGTCAATGAAGCTTGCCTTGTCACGGAATATAGGGCGGTCCTTTATCCTGTCCAGTGAGTCGTCATGGTAGGATTGCTTTATATAGTTGTCACTTGCTGCAATCTGGGACAAATTAAAGGTTTCAGTTATCAGCGTCATATACCATGGGAAAAAGAACACCATGTTGGTAAACAGCATAATACATATAGATACCAGAATAGCAGCCAGTACTGCCTTTGCAAAACCCTGCATCTGCTTTCCCCCTGCTTATTAAACAATCGTATCTATCATATCCATGAACCTGTCCCATATATCTCCAATCCACGTTGGAAGATTGCCCCGTATAATAACCATGGCAGCACCTATAAGAACGATTACCGCCACTGTAAATGCAATCTGCTTGATGCCAAAATCCCCTGATTCGTCATTAAAGAACTCTTTTAATCTGTTTTTCATTTTTATTCCTCCAATTTTTTATTTTTATTGAAACATTTTTAATGAATCCAATATTGTAAACAGGTAATAAATTGCTATGTATATAACCAGAACCACAATAAGTACAAACTGTATCCTTTCGTTGACGCGTCTGCGCTGTTCCAGCTCATCCTCCAGGGCCCTGATCCTGAACTCGTCCACTTCATTTTTGAGGTAAGCCATCTGAGTAACATTATCATAGCCCTTGAGCCTTGTCTCCATGACGTCGCAGAACCTGACGATATAGTGCAGCGGCACGCGCTTTTTAAGCTGCTTCAGCACATACTCCTCCCCATAATCCATATTGTCCAGCATAACACCCAGCTCCTCAGCCATATCGGGATTGGCGTTGGGGATATAATCCTTTACCACATCTGCAAAATATATATTTACCGATTTGGAATACTGGTAGTAGACCATGCTGTAAAATGCAGGAAAGTCCAGGGATATATTTTTATTCTTCCTGTCTATGGTTTTTTCGAGCTCGTCCACAGGATAGAGCCATCCAAGTATTATAAACACTCCTGACACACATCCCAGCAGTCTGTTGGCTCCCGTCAAAAGGGCCGTTACCAGCAATGCGGCTGAAGTATAAAGTAATTGGTCGGTGCGTATTTCTTCCGGTTTTATGTTAAGGTCAAGCCTTTCGATAATCTTTTTAAATCTTAGCCTCTCACCACCTCCTATCAAGTGCTTTACATATTTCAGCGCAAACTCTTTCTTCAGCATGTAAAGCTTCCTTTTAAATTCGTTTGACTTCCGTTCCTGCATGTACCTGCGTGCACGTTTCTTCTGTTTATTGCTGACAGGCTTATAAATAGGATACAGCAGCAGCTTTATCATATATATGATTGCTCCCAGCGCACAAAGCTTTGCCAGCAGGATCATTTGGTCCCACCTCCTGAACCAAGGTTTCCTTGAAGCGACTGGCTGTAGGCAAAGCTTAAGCATATTGCGCTTATGAGCACCGTATTTATCAACCTTCCAAAATCATTGAGCACCATGAACCGCCGGAACTCGTCAACTGACAATGCATAAAGGAAAAATAACACAATAATAGCAGTCTTAATCAAGAAATCACGGTTCATTTTTCTGAATATACGTTCTTTCTTGTTATTTATCTCGCGAAGCACCGCGTTTTCGTCTACGATATCAAGAAATACATCCGACATCCCCTTTCGTTCATTGTATTCAAATACTATTGCCTTCTTTGTGAAGTTATCAAATTTGGGCCCTAACTGCCTGTTCAGGATTGTAATGGCCTGCCTGAAGGAATATCCGTTGTTTTCGCAGTTGTCGATAAACTGCTGGAAATATGGCCTTATGTTGGGGCTGATGTATTCTTCACTTTCCATTACCTTCTTAATAGCTACCAATACCCCATCCCGTGCCAGGGGGCATATAATATCCTCTGCTTCCATTATGTTTTCAAGCTTTTCTGCTTTGGCAGCCTTAGACTGCATGACAAAGTATGTCATAAGGCCTATGAAAACAGATATTGTCAGCATCACCGACAACGTCACGCTTTTCATGTAAAGAACCGTGACCATGGCCGTAATAGCAAAGCTTATGCAAAGCAGCGATGTAAAGCTTTCCAGTGTAAGCGGCAGATTAAAGTCCAGAATAAGCGATTCCGCCATCCGGTTATATTTTGAATAAATGTTTTCTTTCCTCCGCACAATCCTCTCTTTTTTAATGCGCTCTACGTATCGCTTGGTATTATACCGTCCTAATTGCTCTGCAAGTGTATCTATCAGGTCAAGAAAATATGTCAGAACGCCTTCAAAAAATCTGACTTCAAATACTGCATTGAAAAAAGCAAAGGCAGCAGCTCCAAGCAATAGGCTAATAGCTAAATCCGTATTCATCTAAGCTATACACCTCCTCTTCATCTTCTTCAGGATCTCTTGTCAGGAATTCAAAACGGCTCTTTTTGATACCTGCCTTCAGCATAGCCTGCTGTATCTGCTCGGAAAGCTTTCCTACACGCTTGTGTGTTCCTATGATCTTCAGTACCTTGTGGGTCTTCTCTTCTTCCCTTACATCCTCGCATACGAATTTATATATCTGGTTTATCTCCGGCTCCAGTCCCTTAGACCCCAGTACCTCCGATATAGACGTGACCTTTCTTGTCCCGTCTGCCAGCTTCTCCTGAAATATAACGAACTTCACCGCACTGCAAATATTTCTGAGCGCCAGCTCGGCAGGTTCATTGGATACCATGAGATATGCTGTCAGAAAACGGTATATGGCTTCTTTATCCCCCTCGGCGTGGAGGGTGGTAAAAAAATAGTGCCCGGTCTGTGCGGCCCTGAGTGCAGTGGCAAATTCTCCCGGGGACCTGAGCTCTC
>JAEXXN010000206.1 GCA_023405875.1 Bacillota bacterium
CCTTTTATCTGCATCCTCCCTGGTCAAAAGCAGCTTGCCTGCAAGCAAGCCCTTCCGTGTACCCTGCAAATCAAGCTGGGTAACCATTACACACTCATTTCCGCCCTTAACCTTTGACAGCAGCTCTTTATATAAGTCTCTGCCCATACTATCCACCTTCTATCTCAATTGTTTTTGCTCAAAATTTTCTATTTCAATAACTCTACCGTATGCTCCGCTACCCACTCAGGAGTGACATCGGTCCTCCGGGCAACACCTGTTTCGAGCGCAGCCCTGGCTACATAAGAGGCTACCCTTGGGGCTATCCGCAGGTCAAAGGCTGCCGGGATAACATACTCGGGATTTAACTCCTCCGCTGTTATAAGCTCAGCAATCGCCTCTGCAGCTGCTATTTTCATTTCATCGTTTATCTCCCTGGCTCTCACATCAAGGGCTCCTCTGAAAATACCCGGAAAGGCAAGTACGTTATTGACCTGATTGGGAAAATCAGAGCGTCCGGTACAAACTACCCTTGCCCCTGCTTCTACAGCAAGCTGCGGATGTATTTCGGGGTCCGGATTTGCCATGGCCATTATTATGGAAGCCTTGCTCATAGACCTTACCATCTCCTGGGATACGCAGTCTGCTGCGGATACTCCTATGAAGACGTCTGCCCCCTTCATGACCTCCTCCAGGGAACCCTTTATCCTGTCCCTGTTTGTAACGGCAGCCATCTCGGCCTTGTATTTGTTCATGCCTTCCGCCCTGCCTTCATAAATAGCTCCTTTGGTGTCACACATGATAACTTCCCTGGTTCCGCTTTTTATAAGCAGCTTTATTATTGCGGTACCGGCTGCCCCGGCTCCGTTTATTACTACCTTTATGTCCTCAAACCTCTTGTTTACAAGCTTCAATGCGTTAATCAAAGCCGCCAATACCACAACTGCCGTTCCATGCTGGTCATCATGGAAAACCGGTATATTGGAGATTGCCTTGAGCCTGTCTTCAATTTCAAAGCACTCAGGGGCCTTAATGTCCTCAAGGTTTATCCCCCCGAAGGCAGGCTCCATAAGCTTGACTGCTTCCACAATTTTATCAATATCCCTGGTATCAAGGCATACCGGGAAGGCATCGACTCCCCCGAACGCCTTGAATAATACCGCTTTGCCCTCCATGACCGGCAGGCCTGCACCTGCTCCTATGTCTCCAAGTCCCAGGACCGCCGTACCGTTTGTAACAACAGCCACCCAATTACCCTTTGAGGTATAGTCATATATGGTATCATGGTCCTTGTTGATCTCGAGGCACGGCATGGCAACTCCCGGTGTATATGCAAGAGTCATATCCTCTCTGGTCTTCACCGGAACCTTGCAACGCAGCGCAATCTTACCCTGGTTATCCTTATGAAACTTTAATGCTGCTTCCTTCAAATCCAAACTAATCATCCTTCCTTTTGCCAATTAAATCGACTTTCCAAAGCTGCAGTCCGGGTAGGTGCATTCTCCGCAATTTCTGCACAGCCCGCCATGAACAAGAAGCTTTATATCCCTCCTTGTCGGCCTGTCGCCGGCAAGTATTCTGGGAACTACCAGATCGAAGATACTGGCCTTGTAATACATAACACAGCCCGGCAGTCCTATTACAGGTATATCTCCTATATATGCCAGCAAAAACATTGCTCCCGGAAGTGCCGGCGCACCATAGATCACAACCTCTCCTCCGGCTTTGCGTATGCCTGCCGGGGTCCTGTCGTCGGGATCAACCGACATCCCGCCGGTAACCGCCACCATGTCGACGCCCTCTTCTATCAACTGCTTGATACAGTTCGCAATCATCTCATCATCATCATCGGAAAAAATCTGCTTAACAATCGTACTGCCCAGGGCCCGAAACTTCTCCTTGAGAACAGGCCCGAAGCCGTCCTGTATCCTTCCGTGGTAAATCTCACTGCCTGTAGTAACAAGCCCTACCTTGAAGGACTTCAGCTCGGCAACCCTTATAATGGGTTTTTCCTTGCAGACCGCTTCAGCCTTTGCGACAATGTCATTTGACACAAACAGGGGTATTACCCTTGTGCCCCCCACTACCTGACCTTGTTTTACCGTCTGGTTCCTATGCAAGGTGGCGAACATGATCTCATCAGCATCGATAAGCTCCATGAGCTTGTCTACATCTATCTGAAGCAGCCCATCATGCTTTGCAACCAGCTCTACCTTTCCCTCATTTTTTGCTTTCAATTCAATGCCTGTACCGGCTGCAGCCGTGGCAATCCTCATGGCCGCTTCATCCTCATGGATATCGTTGTCCCCAAGCTCGAGAACAAATATTTTGGTCTTTCCCATTTCAAGAAGAACAGGGATATCCTCTTCCTTAACAATATAGCCCTTTTTGAACCTGCTCCCTTTGAATTCCCCGGGTATTATTTGTGTCATGTCATGTGCCAGAACCATTCCTACCGCATCACAGACTGCAACAGTTTTCATAGCTTACCTCTCCAATTTTCTTTTATAACAAGATTTCAATGAGGGGTTTTGCAGACTTGCAAAAACCTACCCGAGCGTTGTATCTTGTTTCTTCCTTCCATGCTATAGTAATTATATCAAATCATAATATAGTGTCAATTTGGTATTTATAACTGTAATCTATATCGTATAATGTCAGCCTTTGAATCTGATCACACTTCCAAAGCTCTCAGTGCATGGAACGGACTCTTTTACTGCAAAATTGCCTCCCAGAATGACATGCTTTATACCGGCCGGCGGCAGGGTAGAATTACAGTAGTCTTCATAACCGGTGATTTCATTAAAATCAAATATCGTGATATCTGCACGCTTACCGGATGATAATTCTCCGATATCCGGAATACCCAGGGTCTTTGCCGGCAGCAAAGTACATTTGTTAATTGCCTGCTCCAGGCTTATGACCTTTTTTTCTCTTACAAATTTGCCTATGAAAAGCGGGTAATTTCCATACAGCCGCGGATGGGGCACCCCTGCAGGTATACTGTCGGAGCCTGTCATTTGCAGCGGATGCCTTATCAGCTCTATAGTATCTTCCTCTGAAAATACATTCAAGGTCACTATTCCCACTCCGGTCTGCTCTTCTATCAACAGCCCGGTTACAAAGTCCACCGGGTGCAGCCCCTGGGCTGCTGCGACAGCCCCGACGGTTTTACCGATATAAGCTTTATTCTTCTCTTTTTTTACAGAGGTTATGAGTATTCCGTCCCACCCGTTGATGGCACTATAGTTGTCCCAGCCCTTATAACGGGTCTTCCTGCTTACCAGCTCATGCTTCAGCTTCTCCAGAGCTTCTCTATCCCTTAAAGCGGCTGTTAAGACATCGCTCCCCTTATTTGTGAGCCAGGGAGGTAAAAGCTGTGTCAGCAATGTACTTCCCGAGAGATACAGATGCTCGTCAAAGGTAATATTTATACCTCTCAGAACTGCCTTTTCAATATATC
>JAEXXN010000237.1 GCA_023405875.1 Bacillota bacterium
GGGCGGAGTAGTAGGCTCCTCCCGTGCAGCAGTGGACAGCGGCTGGATAGCACAGGACCACCAGGTAGGGCAGACGGGAAAAACTGTAAGGCCGAAGATATATATAGCCTGCGGAATATCCGGAGCTATACAGCACCTGGCAGGAATGCAGGGCTCTGATTGTATAATTGCCATCAACAAGAATCCGGAGGCACCGATATTTGATGTTGCGGATTATGGAATAGTAGGAGACTTGTATAAAGTAATTCCTATGATGGTTGAAGAAATCAAGAAGATAAAAGAAGAATAACAGAAAGCCTATAGCGCAAATGAAGCTATAGGCTTTTAAATGTTCTTGAATAACAAGTGAGTATAGTAATGCCGCGAAAATTTACTTATAATAATATTATATATATTTGGCGAAAAACCTTTTACATAATAGAAAAGGCGGTGAGAACATGAAGATAGTTATAGCTCCGGATTCCTTCAAAGGGAGCTTGTCTGCCGGTGAAGTATCGGATAATATAGCAAAGGGCGTAAGAAAAGTCTTTGCAAATGCAGAAATCGTATGTATACCAATGGCTGATGGGGGAGAAGGGACAGTACGCTCACTGGTGGATGGCACAAAAGGTGAAATAGTAAGCCCCAGGGTAAAGGGACCCCTATTGCAGGAAGTGGCCGCTTTCTATGGGATATTGGGGGATGGAGTAACCGCGGTTATTGAGATGGCGGCTGCATCAGGACTGCCGCTGCTTTCTGAAGCCGAAAGAAATCCCATGAAGACCACTACCTACGGTACGGGGGAGCTTATTAAGCATGCCCTGGACAGAGGCTGCAGAAAAATAATAATAGGAATAGGCGGCAGTGCTACAAATGATGGCGGTGCCGGTATGATCAAAGCCCTGGGTGCAAGGCTTCTGGACAGCAATGGAAAGGATGTGGGAGACGGAGGAGGAAGCCTTGGCAGAATTGCTGACATAGACCTGTCCCATATGGACCGGAGGCTCAAGGACTGCAGGATTGTAGCGGCATGCGATGTGGATAACCCTCTCACAGGCCCCAGGGGAGCTTCTTATGTATTCGGGCCCCAGAAGGGTGCCGACGAGGAAATGGTGAGGCTTCTGGATAAAAACCTGGAGCATTTCGCAGAGGCCGCACTGAAAGCCACAGGGGTTTCCATGAAGGACTATCCGGGAGCAGGTGCTGCCGGCGGCCTGGGCGGAGGGCTCATGGCATTTTTGGGAGCAGAGCTTAAACGGGGTATTGATATAGTAATTGAAGCAACAGGTCTGGAAGAGAAGATATCAGCGGCAGACCTGGTCATAACCGGTGAGGGCAGGATGGACTATCAGACGCAATTTGGAAAAACGCCCTATGGAGTAGCACAGGCTGCAAAAAAGCATAATATACCCGTAGTAGCTATTGTCGGAAGTATGGGTCACAATGCAGAGGTCCTTTATGAGCATGGCTTCAGCGGCATATTTTCCATTATCAACAGTCCTATGACCCTTGAAGAAGCTATAGCCGTGAGCCCTGAGCTTCTGGAAAGGTCCGCTGAAAACGTTATGAGAATGTTCAAGGCCTTCAGTAAGCTTTAAGCAGTATCACCTTTACTGCAATAGAATTGAAGTCCCGTTAAAGAAAAGATATGGAGGATGTCAAATTGAAAAACAGTTTTTCATCGAAGGCATTGGAGGTAAACCTTGCCGAGACCCGTGACAGGGATATAGAGATTCCTGAGGAGCAGCAGTGGTTCGGAGAGCTTTCAAAATCCTACTGGGGGATATACAAAAGGACCCAGGAATTCATAAGAGAGCTTAATCACCGCTATATCAACTACCAGTATGTAATTGAGAATCTTCACAATATAAGCCTTACCGACCTGTGGTTCTATAACTCCCTTGAGGAATCGGAAAAGGCGCTTACAGTATTGGTAGACATTTTCAGGAAGCTTTTTGAGGCTAATCTGAAAGAGGGCCAGAGAGAGCTGCTGATAACAACTCTTATTAAATTCATAGACCGCCTTGCCAAGGAGGGTGATTTTCCAAGGCCGATAATCCACCAATGCCTGGAAATAATAAAGGCCGATATGGAAAAGTATGAGCTTTTGTATGTACGCAACTCGGGATATTTCAAGACCTATCTGAACAAAATCGCAGAGCTTCCCGAGTTTAACAAGTCAGTAACCGGGATGACTGCAGAGCTGCTTGGAAAATGCTATGACTACTGGGAAAGTACAGCTATGGTGGAGCAATGGTTTAAGGAAAAGAGCTCATTATTTCATTCCGATTATAATGAGAAAATAGAGCTTATAGGAAAACCATTTTTCGCCGGGCTCAGGTCCCGGCTTGTGGTTGCCCATAGGTGGGATCAGCTTTGTGAAATGCTTTTTTTCAACGACATATCCAACTATTACCGGAGATTCAGCGAGCAGTTCAATACTTCCCTTGAAAAGATATACTATCTTTTCTATCTTTTGCATCTGCCCGGGATGAATCTTCTGAACAACCACCTTCTTTACGATATGAACAGGTTGCTGAGAAATGTGCTGAAGGAGCTGGATGAAAGCGAGGCAAACACCTTCCTGGCCAATATCATATCACTATTTGAAGAGCTTAAGGAGCAGCATGCGGCAACGGTATTGGATTGCATACAGACCTTGGGTAAAGAGGTCATTGATACAAAAAACAGCAGGATAATCTCATATTTCATAAACGGCCTGATAAGCTTCGGTTTTATATATCCGGGAGAACTGGCGGTCAATAACGACTGGCAGATACAAGTGGATACCAATCATGTCAAGAATATCAGGGTATGGCTTGAATTGGTGGAGCACGACCCCGATGCCATGAGGGAGCTGCTGTCTGCACTTATTGTAAATCTGAAGCTGGGAGGTATTTTCATATCCGATACCGATCTTTTTCAGAGAGATGTTACCAAGCTTCTGAATTCGGATATCGCTCCGGTTTATAAGCAGATGAAGCAGCTGGCCAGGATATTTCCGGTTTACTTCAGGGAGATAGGCGCAGAGGGGAAGCTGAGGGAAGTAACGACAGCCGTAGACGAACTGTCAAGAAGAAAGGACAGGTTGATCCATTTCCTCAGAAAGCAGATCCACACAGAGAGCAACAATACTCACATCGAGCTTACAAGCAAGATAGTACAATACTGGTATGACGGCAATATACAGCCTCTCCGGAGGATCGTGCCTGAGGATGTCCTGGCGGAGCTGGATACCGGGAGTGAATGGTATTTGGATATTCATAATATCCTGGTGGAGCTTTGCAGAAAGAAGGATGCTTCACCCAGGGAGCTGCTGCTTATGGATGCCGGAGAGCTGGAGCAGGCTATTTCCCTGATTCCTTCGGGAAACAGCCGTGATAAGAAGCGAATGAACTATATATTGCAGCTATATTCCCTTCTGTTGGAAAAGTATTCCCTGGAATCTGAAGATATTGTCTCGATGCTTAAAAGCTACAGATTTTTCAGCAACAAGGATATAGAGGGGCTGAAGGACAGCCTTGATAAAAACGACATAAGAGCAAGTGTGAGCCAGGTCTACAAGCTGATGAGCCATCTGAAAAAAACCATTGTGGACCCCAATACAAGCGAAGCGCTGGAGAATATATACTATAAGCGCCATATAGCTATAGGCATACCGTCCATGTACGGGCAATATATAGAGCCGAAATTTGAAGCCCTGGGCCTGATGTTCAGGCTTGAAAGGGCGGCATCAAAGCTGATGTCGGAGCTGCTGCAGTCTGTTAATCTCGAGTATGTTTCAGTCAGGACCTTCAGGCATGTATATGATATTCTCGGACTTTTCAAAGAAGGTCTGGAGCTTGACGGAATATATAACCAGGGCTTTAACTCGAATTTTGAGATGTTCAAATACGGACTTACTTCCCCAAGCTTTTCCCTGGACCAGTATATCAATATATTCCAGTTCATGGCTCAGAATATCAAGCAGATCATAAGCGAGTACTTTCTTGATGTATATGAAAGGCCGCTGAGGGATATCATACCCCAGCTATACAAGCACAGCAGGGCCCTGTCGGAGCAGGAATACAAGCAGTTCTGCCATATGGAATCAGAAAAATTCCTGAGGGAAATATTATCCTCTGCGTTTCTTGTACAGGATCTGGATAACTTTATAACGAACATAATAAGCAATTTAAGGAGCATGATTGACAATTACCCGGAAGAGTTCATAAATAATATGATGACCTACGATCCCGACCTGTGCATAAGCCCTCTTTATGAGGACACAGTTGAAATGGACAATCCGGTATTCCTGGGAGCGAAGGCATACTTCCTGAAGAAAATGATATCTTATGATTTTCCGATCCCTCCCGGCTTTGTGCTTACCACCGAGGTATTCAGACATAAGAGTACAGTGATAAAGCACCCTCATATGGAGCAGGAGCTGGATCAGTTCATACTGAACCATATCTGGAAAATTGAGAAGGTCACCAGGCAGCAGTTCGGTAACCCAAAGAACCCCCTTTTGTTTTCGGTACGCTCCGGGACTGCCATTTCCATGCCGGGAGCCATGAGGACCTTTCTGAATGTCGGAATGAACGATGAAATAGCTGAGACCTTCAGCAGAAAGCCCAATCACGGATGGACCGCATGGGATTGCTACAGGCGTTTTATTCAAAGCTGGGGAATGGCTTACGGTATTGAAAGAGATGTTTTCGACAGTATAATACTTGAGTACAAGGAGCGGTACGGGGTTGACCAGAAGGTCCAGTTCACTCCCGGCCAGATGCGGGATATCGCATATTCTTATAAAGAAGTGCTTGGCAATTACGGTGTCAGGATAGAAAAGGACCCCTTCAGGCAGCTTAAACAGGCAATACTTAACGTTATTGATTCCTGGT
>JAEXXN010000283.1 GCA_023405875.1 Bacillota bacterium
CCTATAGGCTGTGCTCCATAAGGAGGGCGGTCAAAGTATATTGAGTTTACGCCGTATATAATTATCATTGAGCCTAATGTGGCAATAAACGGTGTAACATTAAGCTTTGCTACGACAAAACCGTTGATCAGTCCGAAAAAACCGCAGACAACTGCAACCACCAGAATCGGTACTATTACCGGAAGCTGTGGTAAATCAGGGTACATACGGTACACATATTCAGGGGCTTGAAGCATTGAAGCACTTATGACCGCCGCCAGACCTACCAAACGTCCTGCCGAAAGGTCGGTACCCTGTGTAACGATGAGTCCGCCTATACCCAAAGCAATTATTATACGGGTCGACGCCTGGGATAATATATTACGGAAGTTAAGTATCGTAACAAAATCCGGGGAGATGACGATTATCACTGTCAAAAGAAATAAAAGTATAACAAATATTGCATTATTCATCACCCATGCCAGCACGTCTTTCATTTTCATGCTCTTAATTTTATCCAAAAATGAGCTAAACACCTTCAATCACTCCTTATCTAAAGATACTTGGCTGTCAAGCGCAAAATCTCTTCCTGGTCGGTTTCTTTCGCTTCTACAATACCGGCGACCCGTCCGTTGCTCATTACAAGTATTCTGTCTGCAATACCCAGAAGCTCAGGCATCTCCGAAGAAACCATTATTATTCCCTTACCTTTATTGGCAAGATCGATCATCAATTGATATATCTCATACTTTGCTCCGACGTCGATACCTCGGGTGGGCTCATCCAGCATGAGAATCTCCGGCTCTGTGAGCAGCCATCTTCCCAGTATTACCTTTTGCTGGTTACCGCCGGACAATGAATTTATACGTGTTTTTTGTGAAGGAGTCTTTACGCTCATACTGTCAATTACCCATTTGGTATCTTCCTTCGCTTTGTTGTCGTTAAATATTCCGGCTTTGCTGATGTATCTATCCATGTTGGCAATAGTTGAGTTGAAGTTTACATTCAGCATTGCATATATTCCCGTTGTCCTGCGTTCTTCAGTAACCAGTGCAAAGCCGTTGTCTATAGCCTCCTGGGAAGTGTGATTCTTAACTTCTTTGCCGTGTATGGTTATTTTACCGGAAGCTTTATGCCTTATTCCGAATAAGGCCTCAACTATTTCAGTACGCTTGGAGCCCACCAGTCCCGCTATCCCCAGGATTTCCCCCTTACGCAGCTCAAAGGAAACATCCTGTATTGAGGGCTGATAGGTTGCTGTCAGATCTTCAACCCTAAGGATGGTATCTCCCGGGCGATTTGTCTTTTCCGGGAAACGGTTGGTCAGGTCGCGGCCTACCATCAGCTTTATAATCGTATCCGTCGTAAGCTCTGCTGCCGGGTTTGTAGCTATCCATTTACCGTCACGCATTACCGTGACCTCATCTGAAATTTTCAGGATCTCTTCCATCTTGTGGGATATATATATGATTCCTACTCCCTTTTCCTTTAGGGCCCTGATAATCTTGAACAGATGATTGACTTCTTTTTCGGTAAGGGAAGAAGTAGGTTCATCCATTACTATTATCTTGGAATTATATGAAACAGCCTTTGCAATTTCCACCATTTGCATTTCAGATACTGTTAATTTCCCTACCTTCACACGAGGGTCAATATTGATGTCAAGCTCTTCAAAGATCTTCTTTGTGTCAATATACATCTTCTCTTCGTCTATAAAAAGTCCTTTTTTCGGATAACGTCCAAGCCAGATATTATCCATTATATTTCTCTGTCTAACCTGGTTCAGCTCCTGGTGCACCATTGATACACCGTGATCCAATGCCTGCTTGGCAGATAAGAAACTCACCCTTTTTCCCTCCAGGTAAATTTCGCCGCTGTCAGCATGGTATATTCCGAACAGGCATTTCATTAGAGTCGATTTCCCTGCACCATTTTCACCCATCAGGGCATGGACGGTACCCCTTCTCAGCTTCAGCTGAACATTGTCCAGCGCCTTTACCCCAGGGAATTCCTTGGAGATGTTGATCATTTCAAGCAGATACCTATCATTACTATTCATAGGTCACACCTCATTCCATCTGACAATCTTAAAAACAAGGATGCATGCAAATGCATCCTTGTTTTCTATTATAGTACGAATATAGTACCAATTTCTAGTTTTTACTATTATTTATATGCTTCTTCTGCTATGTTCAGGTTTTCCATTGTGATCTGAACGTATGGTACACGAACAGCCTTCTTGTCGTCAAGAGTCCATTTTGTTCCTTCCAATGGGTCCTTACCGTTAGCGGCATTTATAGCAAGCTCTGTTGTAGCTCCGCCCTGGTTGGCAGCGTCATTAAGAACTGTACCAAGGAGCGTTCCGCTCTTAATCTGCTCAAGAGCATCAGGAATAGCGTCAACGCCCACCACAGGCATCTTTTTGTCGCCAGTAAAGTAGCCGTTAGCCTTTAAGGAGTTAATTGCACCGAGTGCCATAGCGTCGTTGTTGCAGATAACCATTTCTATCTTGTCGCCATGCTTAGCTATCCAGGCGTCCATTAACTCTTTGCCCTTTACGCTGTCCCACATACCTGTCTGGAGCTCGAGCTCATCAACTTCTATGCCGGCATTTTTAACTTCGTCAACTGCATATTTTGTCCTGGCTTCTGCATCCGGATGTCCGGGTTCGCCCTTTAAGAGAACATACTGCATTTTGCCGTCGCCGTTCTTGTCAAGCTTTGCATCAGCTTTCCAGGCATCAACGATAACTTTGCCCTGCATTACGCCGGATTCTGAAGATGTTGTTCCAACGTACCATGCTTTGTCATAGCTTGCAAGTACACTTGCATCCGGCTCTTTGTTAAAGAATATTACAGGGATATTGGCAGCCTTTGCTTTTGATATGATGGTTGAAGCTGCCTGTGGGTCAACGAGGTTGATTGCAAGCGCTTTTACACCCTTTGATATCATCTTGTCAACCTGCTCGTTCTGTGTTGACTG
>JAEXXN010000349.1 GCA_023405875.1 Bacillota bacterium
AGAGCGGCAGGCTGGATTACAGGCGGGACAACCAATTCCTCGACACCGTCTTTGGGGATAACCTGTACAAGCTGGGACGCACCGCCTGTGTCAAGCTGGCAGAGGTTTATGCTTCCATGGGCAGGACATGGCAGGCAAGGGAGCTTTTGAACAGGGGGCTCAGATATGCCTCAAATATTGATACCGACATGCTCAGATTGAGATATGAATATATAGGGTCCCTTGTAAAAGAGGACAATGAGAGGCTTGAAAGCCTGACAAGGCTTTCAGAGCTGATAGAGGCCGTAGAGAACAATGAAATAAAGTGGAAGATATATAAATCCATAGCAGTAGAGCTGGCAGGGAGGAAAAACTACAGGGAGGCGCTGAAGTACCTGATAACCTCCCTGAACTACCTGAGGAAGCTTGTATATAATGTACCTGACGAATACAAGATCAGATTCATAAATTCACATGGGAGAAGCTCTGTGAAGGAAAGCCTGGCAAGAGTGGCAGAGCTTATGAGCAGTAACGGAGCAGGACACAAAGAGGCAATGGCACAGATAATGGGCAGGAGGCGTCCGAGCGGACAGGGACTAAGCCTCCAGCTGCATGAAATAGACAAGTATTTTGACTATACGGAGTACCGGGAAATATACAGGAGGAAGGAAACGGATGAGCCGGAAGTAAGTGAGTGCGTGGATGCAAACTCCCAGGTGAAATTTCTTGCCAAGATACGGGATATGGTTATCAGGTTCAATGATGATGAGATCAGCAACCTGAAGCATATGATAAACCTGTTTGCAGAGATAACCCAGGCGAAGAATGCATTCGTAGCGACGTTGCAGGAGGACGACAGCCTTAATGTGATAGCCTCCTACAACAGATATACCGAGGTACCCTTCTACAGGTATATGATAGAGCAGGTGAAGCAGAAAAAGGACAGCATAATAGTAAAGGACACCTTCGAATACAATGCCATAAAGGGAGATATACTGATACCCAAGGATATAACGGCAGTATTCTGCATACCTGTAATGATATCGGGAGAGAATGACAGCATGGAGCTGGTGGAGGAAAAAAGGAGATACAGGGATCCTGGAAACGGAACAATAATAGCGTACATATACCTGGATACAGACAGCATAATAAACAACTTCACCCAGGAAAGCAGCCAGTTCTGCATGATGGCGTCAAAGATAGCCTATGTGCTGGTAGACAACTACAACATGAAGATAATATCGACAGTAGACAAGCTTACAAGGCTGTATACGAGGAAGCACTTTGAAGCAGCCCTTGCAAATGAGCTGATGTACATGGAAAAAGAGGGCGGAAAATTCTCAATAATAATGGCAGACATAGACAAGTTCAAAACAGTGAACGACCGGTTCGGACATCAGAAGGGAGACGAAATACTGCAGAACATAAGCAGTATAATAATGGGAAGCGTGAGAAAAGGGGACGTATGCGGAAGGTACGGAGGGGAAGAGATAATAATACTGCTTCCGGGAACAGATGCAGAGGGAGGGTATAACGTAGCGGAAAAGATAAGAAAAAAGGTGGAGAATTCAAAGCTGCTGGGCTTGAATACCACCCTGAGCATAAGCCTGGGAATAGCGTCGTACCCGGAGCACGGAACGTGGGCAAAGGACCTGGTGGATAAAGCGGACCAGGCGCTGTACCATGTAAAGGAATCGGGAAGGAACGGAAGCAGGATATACGAAGTAAACATGGCAAAGAATACAAAGAGGATAGACAAGCTGGCGGGAATAATATCAGGGAACCTGGTGGAGGACCAGAGAAAAGTAGAGACGATGCTTGAGATACTGGAGCTGCAGAGAGACAGGGAGAAGAGCCGGGAAGAGAAGCTGTTCAGCTTTCTTGGAAGGATAATAGAGGTATCTGAAGCCCATACGGGAGGAATCTTCTATGTAGAGGAAACAAAAGAAGGAGAGGCGGGCATAAGCGGTAAGCTGCTGAGGAAGAAGCTTGTGGACAGGGAAGTATCTGAAGCGTATTACAATGAAAGCATATTGCAGAGATGCATAGAGACGGGGGTGGGAGAATACCAGATAGACTGGAGCGGATATCCTGGAGTGGATTCACTGACAGGAATGCCGGACTGGCAGTCTGTGATAGCGGTACCGATGACTGAGAAGGGAAGGCTGATGGGAGTGGTGTACCTGTCGGTGCCGATAAAGAACAAGGAGTTTGATGCAGGCACCTTCAATTACGTCAAGACCCTGTCGGAGTTCATGTCTCCGATGTTAAGAAACTGAATAATACATATGCAGCATGTACAAGTGCTTATTAACACAACAAATTCTAATCTTTCATAGAGTTAATAATTACCTGTACATGTTGTTATTTTTTATGCAAATATGATAAAATAAGTACAGTCCACATCTATATATTTTACGAGACACTATATCCTATTTATTCAAATTAATGTCGTTTCTATGCAATACTACTAAATTCCTGAAATAAATTAGAAATAAATTCCTGAGTGGATTAAATAAATTTAAGGCAGCAGATAGTATTCATACAGATTTGTATGTCTGGGGGAATAAGAATTGCAGTTCATAAACACCCAATACAAGGTTATGTCAATCAGTAACGAGGATCGTTACGGAAGTACCGCAGTTGTTGAGGATACCATAAAAGGCCATATGGTCAAAAATCTCAGGATAATAAACAATCAGAAGGAAACTCAGGATTTTATAGAATACATGAAATGCAACATGTTTGAATATAAAAATCTGAACCATCCCAATCTAATAACCTTCTATTTTTTCAATAAAATAAAGGAAATAGATACAAAGCCGGTAGTTGCCAACAAATACTATTACACCTATGAAAACTTCGACGGTGTAAGTCTTTTTGAGTTTGTCAAAAACCAGAGCTTTGATACACTTCTGGATATTACCCTTCAGTTTTGCTCATTGGTAAAATACCTGCACTTAAGGGGATTTTTACTCTGCAGCGTAAGTATCAATGAACTCTTTGTCGTCTATGAGAAGGACAGGCCGCTCCTGAAGGTAGCCAAGCTCCCCTATATTTTAGGTACCGAGAGGTCTGTTATATTTGACAGGGAAAATAATTATTTCAAATCCCCTGAAGCCTTTCAATTTGGGGATTATTCGAGAGCCTCGGATATTTATCTTATAGGCTCGCTTATGTTCTATATTTTCAGCAAGGTCAATGTCCTGGGCTCCAACTTCAGGGAAGATCTTGAAAGGTTCGGGGCATCAGAGGATAAAAGCTCTGCCCTGATAAGAGACATAATCAGGAGATGTACTGCTTTAAAGCCGGAAAGCAGATATGCGGGAGTAGAAAAGATAGTAGATGAAATCAACAGAAAATTAAACGTGAAATTCAATATTATAGATAAGAAGCGGCTTCAGAAGCTTCCGCGTTTTATGACAGGACTTGTATCCAGGGAACACCATTTTAAAAAGCTGGTAAGCTCGGCAAAGGCGTATCTCTATGATGCCAAGCCCTGCCCCAAGGTTATGATAGTCAAGGGGGGAATGGGAACCGGCAAATCGGTCTTCCTGAAGGCGGCTACATACAGGCTTGAGCAGGAAGGCATCCTGGTAACCTATAATACCCTCACGGAGGATTTATCAAGCAGCTTCTATTATATAATGATGCTGATCAAGGATATAATAAGGTCGACAGACAAGGATATCATTGAGAAATACATAACGGATATAGCTTGCATAATACCTGAGATAACCAATGCACCGGCAGTACCCTCCTCCATTAACATAATCAAGCAGGAGGACAAGGTCAGGCTTATATACAGGCTTGGTAATTTCATACTTGAGGCTTCTGCAGGAAACTCCTTTGTAATATCAGTAAACGGATTTGAATTTATTGATGAGGATTCCCTTTATGTCCTGAATTATATTATCAGAAATGAAGGAAAAGGGAAAATATACATCCTGCTGGGATCAGGAATCCAGGATATTGAGGAAAATGCCAAGCTTAAGACCTTGTTCAGTTCTTTGAATGAAATCGGTTTTGCAGAGACTATCGAGCTTAATAATTTCAATATAAATGAAACAGCGGAATACATAAGGCGTTTGCTGGGCATGGACAGGTCATGCCTTGATTTTGCTGCCAAGGTATATAAGGAGACAGAGGGAAATCCGAGATTCATATATGAAATAATATACTTCCTGGTTATAAACAACCATATCTATGTCAGCGATAAAGGAGAATGGGTTCTGGATAAGGTGGATTTCAACGCTTTGAACCTGTCCTTTAACATTGATAATATGGTACTGGATAAAATAAACAAGCTGAGCCCCGAGCAGAATCAGATCATAGAGCTGGTATCGATATTTAATACAGCGGTATCCTCCGATATACTGCAAAAAATGCTTGAGGTCAGCGGTGACAAGCTTGATGAACCCCTTGTCCAGCTGGACACCATGAATATACTGTCAAGAAAAGTGGATGATTGGGGAATATCCTACGATTTCAGCTCGATAAATCTGAAAAAATCAATTTATGAGAGGATACCGCAGGAGAAAAGGAATAAATATCATCTGGCAGCGTCTTATATACTAGAGGAGAAATTCACAAGGGAAAACAGGGAGAATAAGGATGAGCTCGTTTTCCATATGATAAAGTCAATGAGGTTCAAGGAAGCCATTGAATATCTCATGAATGCCGCTGATAACATGATAGCAAGCAATCTGGTGAACCAGGCCATCCAGTTCCTTGAGCAGTCGTACAACCTGTTTGACCGGGATAATGTAAGCAATGAGAAGCTTATGGTATGCAGCAAGCTGGGAGAGCTGTATGAGCAGATAGGTGAATACAGCAGGTCGATGCATCTTTATGGAGAGGTTGAAAGTGCGGCAGACCGGGCAAACAACCTGAAGGTACTTATAGATGTATATATAAGGCGTTTCTCTCTTTCCTACAAGACAGACGACAAGAAGAGCGCCATTCAATATGCGGTCAGGGCAAAAAAGCTATTGAAGCGGATTTCATATCCTGAAGGGCTGTATGAGCTGACAATAAGCCTTAACGAAATCATGTCGAACAAAAGGAAATATGATTCCTATATCAGGATACTTGAAAGTATTCTGAATATCATAGACAAGGAAAAGTTTAAAACCTATTATGCAAGGATACTTGTGATGTATGGAAGGGCTATATGCAACAGGAACAGATATAAGGAAGGCCTTGCGCTGCTGATCAAGGGTATGGCCATGCTTGAAAAGCTTTGTGAATTCAGGCATATGCCCTTTATATTGAATTCGATAGGCTATGTATATTCTGAATACTATAATGACATGCAAAAATCCAGGGAGTATTATGAAAGGTGCCTGAGTGTAAGCCTGAAGCTGAACAATCTGGGAATGATGGAAAGAAGCTATAATAACGTCGCAGAGATATACAGGATAGAAGACCGATACAGTGAAGCCATAGAGTACTACAACAAGGGGCTTGAGGTAGTGAACATATCCCAGAGCATGGTTATAAAAGGGCTGCTCAATATCAATCTGATAATCGCCAGCACCGAGATGGAGGATTACAGGAATGCGGTCATCTATATAAATACCTCCCAGGAGATACTTAACAATCTCAAGGATTCAGGGAATATCATGAAATTCTTTTATCAGCACAAGGCGGAGTTCTGCTATACCATGGGAGAATATGAAGAGTCCTCGGAATATGCACAGAAGTCGGTGGATATGTGTATAAGCTGGGGGATCACACAGGACTATGAAGCAGATTTTGTGAAGCTTATGTCGGAAATACAGCAGAGCGGCAGGCTGGATTACAGGCGGGACAACCAATTCCTCGACACCGTCTTTGGGGATAACCTGTACAAGCTGGGACGCACCGCCTGTGTCAAGCTGGCAGAGGTTTATGCTTCCATGG
>JAEXXN010000366.1 GCA_023405875.1 Bacillota bacterium
CTGTTAACGCTATGGTTTTCTCTACATTTGCAATCAGCAAGTCCAATTGCTCTCTCTTTTCAAGGAGCTTTTCGCGATGTTCCCGCAGTGCTCCGGCTTCATCAAATCCAGGTGCCGTTACAATATCCCTGATATTCTCAAGGCTCACACCCAGCTCTCTATAAAATAATATCTGCTGGAGCCTGTCGACCTCCCGCTGTCCATATATACGATATCCTGATGAGTTGATCCTTGCCGGCTTAAGGATACCTATCTCATCATAATATCTGAGCGTCCTTGTGCTGACTCCTGCCATTCTGCCCAGCTTTTGCACCGTGTACTCCATGCTTTCACCTCCTTACAAAAAGACTATACACCCTCACGTAACGTCAATGTCAATAAAAATTATATATATTTTTTATTCCATTTAAAGGAAAATAGAGAGTCAGTTCACCTGCTCTCTATTTTCGTACCTTAGTTTCGTGTTCATTACCTTTTCGGTAAAAATCCTTACTATTTCCGGATCAAATTGGGTGCCCGCGTTTCTTTTTATCTCAGCTATTGCAATATCGTCAGGTATAGCGCTGCGATATGCCCTTTCACTCGTCATTGCATCAAAGGTATCTGCCACAGTGATGATCCTTGCCTGAAGAGGTATCTCAACGCCCTTTAAACCTTTGGGATAGCCTCCCCCATCCCATCTTTCATGATGGGCAAGCACGAATTCAGCCAGTTCTGCCATGTCGTTGACGGAGCTCAATATCCTGTAGCCTATCTCGGGATGGCGCTTTATATCATTCCACTCTTCATTTGTAAGCTTATCCGGTTTATTAAGGATTTTCTCATCAATAGCAATTTTGCCGATATCATGAAGCAGGCCTACTGTTTTAAGCTCCTTCAGCACACTCTCGCTCTGTTCCATAGCAATGCCTATGGCTTCGCACAAATAGCTTACCCGCTGTGAATGCTGTTCTTCTCTTTTATTCTTTTCATGCAGTGAGTTTATTATTGCCTTCACCGTTTTTCCTCTTATACTCGGACTTTCAAATAATTTATGTCTGTACATATAGTCTTCTGCATTTTTAAAAATTTCATTTATATCCTGCATGACACTATTTTTTGTCTCCCAGCCGAAGGAAATGGATAATTCCATGGATTGAAGCTGTATTCCCTTACTGGATGCCTTGATCCGCTTGATTATCCTCTCTGCTTCTTCAGAGCTTGTCCTCGGCAGCAGGATAACAAATTCATCTCCGCCCAACCTTGCTATTATTTCATCCTCCCTGCACTGCCTCTTTATAAGCTCACCTGTCTTTATCAGCAGCATGTCCCCATATGCATGTCCGAAGGCATCATTTATAAGCTTCAGACCGTTAACATCGGCCATAATAAGTGAAATTGGAAGATTTCTCTCAATATCCACCCGTTTGAGCTCCTCTTCGAAAAATCTCCGGTTATATAGTCCGGTCAACTGGTCATGATAATTCATATAAAGTATTTCTTTTTCTGCTGCCTTCCGTTGTGATATATCCGAGTAAATTCCATAGCCTCCGATTATATTATCCTTCAGCTTTATGGCTATTCCTTTTACACTTACCTCCCTGGGTTTTCCGTCTGCGCCAAAACGTATCGATTCCATGCATACATCATTGCCGTTAAGTACATCAAGGGTAAGCTGGCTTGCTTCCCCCAGACTTTCCTTTGAAGTCACTATGCTGTCTATCTCCCTGCCCCGGATGTTATCAAGGGTGAATCCGAAAAGCTCTGTAAATCTGTCGTTGATATCAACTACCTTATGCTGCCGGTCAAAAAGAACGATGGCATCGGAGGAATTCTTAAAAAGAGCTTCAAAGCTCAGCTTCTGGCGCTGCCCCAGCTCTTCCGCCTTTTTTTTCTGGGTGATATCCGAAAAAATGACGGCAAGCTTATCCCGCTCCGGCTTGTATATATTTATTGACAGGTGCTTTCCGAAATTGTTCAGATAGCTTTCATAGCTTGCAGGTTCTCCTGTTACGGCAACCTCATCAAGCTTATCGATCTTGTCAAGCTCCCTTTGTGACAGTAAATCGGAAATAGTATAGCTAATGGCTTCTTCTTTACTTTTCTCCATTATGTTTTCAAATGCCGGGTTTGCATCAATCAGGAAATAATTTTCCGGTTCTCCGTCTTTGTCATAGGAAATGCTGAACAAGGCAATTCCTTCCTGCATGCACTGGAACATCTTCCTATATCTGTTTTCACTGTTCTCCAGTTCAAGTAAGGTTCTTTTGTACCTGGAATTGGATTTGAACAGGTAGCTTATTATAAGGGCATGAATCACAATCACACTAAAAACAATCAGATAAGGTACAAAGGTATTGCTGTATAGAGCCTCGATCCACATTATAACTTGCTTCAAATATCACACACTCCTATGCTGAAAAGTTGTACGACCATGATATTTCACTATTAATATTTTACTATATAGTAAGCCTTTCCTGTACTGTAATAATAGTCCTATAACGAGGCAAAAGATGTCCCCCGCCTTGTTGAAACACTCGGGTAGGTTTTGAAAGTGTGTAAAAACTTTCATTATTAAAATTTTGTTATAAGCATACAGAAATATATTATTCGACATAAAAGCCTTTGTTCCTTTATTTCTGGGAAGATATTGTAAGCCGAAGCATAGAAAAGAGGGAGGAAATATTCCATATCCTCCCTTCTTTTAAGACTACTCTATATGAATATTATTAATCCCTGCCGAAGCTTTTTCCCCAGCGGCATTATTCTCATTCATTACTTCAAGAATTATTCTCCCGGCCTTTTGTATTTCCTTCGACAGCGGCTGCGGCATATGCTCAATAACTGCGCCTGCCGCATCAAGCTTCAACCTGATAAACTGCTTTAACAATTTTTCATTCACTGCTCTCACTCCCAAACCATATTTTCAGCATATCCTCCTCGAACCTGGCTTTTTTTATAGATAAATTCAGAAGCGTCCTTGGAAGGGTGATGTTTCTCTTGATATTTCCCGCTTTTATAATAAGCTGGTCGCCCTTCTGATTCAAGGAAAGCTCCTTTTTATCCATAAAAGGCATTGCTATTGCCAGGATGTAAGCCTCCGCTTCTTTATATACCTGCTGCGCACGCCCGTTATATTTAATTCCCACGGGATCCTCTCCGCCGAATATCTCCTCCGACATTCTCTCAAGCATCCCCATACCGACAACCTCAGTCTCAAAAAGCGGAGCATAGTATATGGGTATCGGTGTGAAGCTCTCGATAATCTCCTCCCGGTATTTTTTCTGTATATCCTTCCATACCTTGAAGTAATCGTCCTTTACGTTCTCAGGGATCACCCTGTTCACCACAACGGCATCAACATTGAAATCGTAGATATTCAGGTAGGTAAAGCTGCGCTGCGCTTCCTTTATAACCATTTTTTCAGGATTCACCACAATTCTTATACTTGTTATTTCCCTGTCGGAAAACAGTTTTTTCATCTCATCAAGCTGATAATACATATTATCGATCTCATCCATGACCTGACCCGAGGGCATTGGTATTTTGAGCAAGGACTCTGCAACCGGCCCCACTACCTTGATTGCCTTTTTCTTTATCGGGAAAAGCTTCTCCATCCACCACCTCAGCATTTCAGGAAAGCTGAGCAATGCCAGGGTTTCTCCCGTAGGTGCACAGTCTATTATAATAACATCAAAGCTTCCTTCCTTATAATATTTAAGTATCCTGAGCAGGCTGAGCAGGTCTTCCATACCCGGAAAAACTGTCAATTCCTGCGTAGTGATGTCCTTAACAGCTTTTGAAGATAATAGCTCTGTGATGTATTTCTGGACCTTTCCCCACCCTTCCTCAACTTCATGTATTGCATCTATCTCCTGAGCCCAGAGGTTCTTTCGTATTTCCACCGGTTCATTGGACAGTCTGATATCCAGGGAATCCCCCAGGCTGTGTGCAGGATCGGTACTTACCACAAGAGTCTTGATTCCCCTTTCTGCAGAGGTTACCGCGGTCGCTGCCGCTATGCTCGTTTTCCCTACGCCGCCTTTTCCCGTGTATAATATTATTCTCATGCTGAAGCCTCCCTGTGACTTGTTATGTGCAAATTTATTTCTCTTGACGAATACTACGGATTACGAAGTATTCGTCCTGAAAAAACGCCTGCTTTAAGGCGCTTATTCTATCTCTATACTTTTGATGCCATCCTTGTCCCCGCTGCCCTGAACATCCACCTTCAGCTCCTTCTGCAGATTATCCAATATCTTGAGCACAAGCCCCATCAAAGTCTGCAGCTCTTCCTCTGAAAGACCCGAAACTGCCCTGGCAATATAACCCTGCAGCATAGCCTTCAGATTACCGACAAGGTGGGAACCCTTCTCGGCCAGTGTAAGTATCACGACCCGCCTGTCAGCTTCACTCCGCTCCCTGCTGATGTAACCATTCCTGACAAGTCTGTCGGCAATTCCTGTTGCTGTACTCATGGGAGAATCAATATACTCAACCAACTCAGTCATTGTAAGCTCTTTCTTCCTATCCAGATACAGCAGGGTAAAAATCTCCGACTTGGAAAACTTCTGGTCCAGCTCCACCCATTCCCCGATAGAAGAAATATTTTTTATGTTCTCCATTAAAAGGTCAATAATACTATCTAATTCAAACACTATTTCGTCCTCCAAATATTTCGTTATTCGAAATATCTTGATTTTATATTATTCCTGATGCACGCTTTTGTCAATATGATTATTGCATATTTTTATATAAAACCAAAAAATGAGAGAAATCTGACAGCTTGAGAATAATAGATAGAATAGACAAATTTATAATCAATAGAGGCACTGGCCTTGTATGTCAGGGAGCCATTAATAAGCTTTGGCTAACAGAATATAGCGAAGAAGAGTCTCAAAATCCGTGGGCTGAGCAAGGACGCGAAGCCAGCTCATACCGACAGGATGTCGGATTATGAGCGTTAGGATTTTGGGGCTCTTCAAGCTGATATTCTGTCCAAAGCTTATTTGGGCGATTCGACATACAAGGCCAGTGCTTCTTCGCTATTTCACAAACTTATAG
>JAEXXN010000502.1 GCA_023405875.1 Bacillota bacterium
AAGCGATCAGTAGCAGCGGCAATGAGTCCAAGGACAGCAGGACGGATCCCTTTTATCACCCAGTTCACCTGCTTCAGATGCTTGAATCTGTTGTAATATACGGATACTATCAGGGTGATTGTAACCGGTACCAGCACAACAGAGTTATACTGCATAGTTATTTTACAGCACAGTTTATTGTATTGTTCTCTGTTACTATGTAATCAGCCGGGATATCATATTCATCAAAGGGCACATGCTCTACAACCTGAAAGGAATAGGCAAGTGCAGCCTTGACAGCATCCGGCCTCAGGCGCTTTAAAAACCTGTCATAGTAACCTGCTCCAAAGCCGATCCTGTTTCCGGAAGCATCAAAAGCAACTCCGGGTACCAGGACCAGATCCAGCAGGCTGCTGTCGGAAAGACGGATATGCTCCGGTAAAGGCTCCCTTATACCGTAATGGCCCGCTTGAAGCTGGTCAAGGCTGGTGATCCTTGATATGCAGAGCTCATGGGTTTCGGGTATGCATATGGGAACATAGACCTTCTTGTTGTTCCCAAGGCAATAATCTATAATAATATCCGTTTTGACCTCATGCTTGAAATCCAGGTAGACCATAACATTGGTTGAATCCTTGAAAAAGCTGTTTTTCCTCAGTTGCAGAAATATACCTTCGCTTAAGCTACTTACTTCCTCGTCGGACAGTTTATTTCTGATTCCAAGCACTTGTTTTCTGATTGCGTCCTTCATATACTCCTCCATTTTTACCATGTTATTCTTCATAGTATTAATAGTAGCACTAATATTATGTCAAGTCCAATTTGGGATCTGCCTTATTTAGAAATAAACTCACGATTTTGTAAAACGTTTTTTGCAAAATATATTATTAAAGATATTTTTATAAGAATTTATATCAGACATTAGCAGTGAACCTGCGTATATATCAGTGAAAGCTAAAAAATAAGGCATAAAGGACATTGATAAGGTTATTATAGTACGAACAATCAAGGAAATATTTGCGCGGAACTTGAATTGTTGATTATGACAAAACTCGCGGAAGATATAGGAGGTTAATGGGATGAATAGAAATTCAAATATTGTAATCGGTGTGGTCTTGATTGCCATGGGAACTTTGTTTCTTATGTCAAATCTGGGTTACTTGAACTTTTCATGGAATTTTATATGGCCGCTGGCAATGCTGATCCCGGGAATATACATGCATTTCGCATTCTTTACGGGGATCGATAAAAATCCGGGGATACTTGTTCCGGGAGGAATACTTACTACTTATGGAGCATTGTTCTATGCAAATGTGTTTTTCGGATGGCATATAATGGCCGATCTATGGCCGATGTTCCTTATAGGTATTGCTGTGGGCCTGTTTGAGCTTTACCTCTTTGGGAACCATGACAAAGGGCTGCTTGTTCCGGTAGCCATACTGGGAGGTATAGGACTGTCGGCGCTTTTAAAGTCTTTTATCAGCTTCGACTTCAAGGATTATCTGGTGCCTGTAATATTGATAATAATAGGAATAGTCATAATTACAAAGAGGGATACCAGGAGTAACGGCTGAAAAAATCAGCTGGTCAGAACAGGGAAATACTTCAGGGAAGTATGCATGCTCTCAGGCAGTTTGGAGGTATGTCATGTTCATAAGCACCAGCTGTTCACATATAATTTTCTTCATAACCGACCAGCTTTATTGAATATAATGCTAGGATTTTAAATATATAAAATCTGATGCATTATATTCAGTTTTTGCCTTTAATCAAATAAAGTATAATTATGTAAGTTCAATATATTAATTATTATTCCTGAGTATATCGATCTGGAGCTGTATCCAATTGACGACATTTTTTTTAGTCTTATTTTCAGGAGCGATATGCCCCCAGATTCTATTGAAGTATTCGTCCAAGGCTTTGAGCAGTATAGGCTCTTCTATGGATAAGCGTACTTCGGGCACTTTTTTAGACGGCATATATGCTTCAAACACCAGCGCCTGCCTTTCTTTGATTATACAGTTATAGTCCGAATATTCTACAGTATTATCAAGGCTTTTAGGCATAAAGGCGATGTTATAATTATCATAGGTTTCAAGCATATAAATGATATTTTGAAGAAGCTCTATGATCTCCTGGGTGCTCAGATCCATCACCTCAATTTCAGCATGGCAGTGAAAATAAAACCTTCTGGATTTTACCATATCAATGATAGAATGCATCATATAAATGTCCTTATACTCATAATGGGGTATGTTTGAAAGAAACGTATCGACCTTTATTTTATAGTATTCTGCTGCCTTCAGTACTTCGGCATATGAAAGCTTTTTTCTTTTTAAGAGCTTGTTATATAATTTCTCCGGCAGCATTGCAATGCACAGGCTGCCTCTGTATGTGAACCTGTTGCCGATGTTCTTTTCATTTTCTATTAAAAAGCGCTCATATTCAATATCATCATCTGATATATAATATTTGATAAGCGGCTGGGCAAGAGTTGCAAGCAGTATATTAAAATAGCTGCAGAAAATATCGACAGCAGCTATGCTTTTAAAAAAAAAAGCATGGCTGAGCTCTATACCTGCATTTACCGGTAAACCGATCAAGGCTCCTGTTTCCGGAATGACAAGGACCTCACTGCCGATGCTTAAATTATCATACCTGGCAAAATAATACGGATTGAATTTACCCGTTTTTATAAGGGGCAGTACAAAGCTTATAAAGCTTATCGTACGGTTTATATTGCTGTTCAGTCTCAAGAGGCACAGTATATTCCAACCCCTGTTTATGGCGGCACATAAGGTATTCCTGAAATAGGTCAAACCCTCATGGCCTTGGCTTGTCAAGTCAAAGTCATTAAGGAATGAAATGCATATTGTATTGTTATTGCCGGGCTTTTTGTCACAAGCGTCTTTCAGCAGAAACATAGCTATCGATAATATGTTTTTGCTCCCGTCGATTATTTTATCTTCCTTTGACAGATCTATTTGGTGGACAGGATTGATATAGCCTGCAAGCTTCTCAAAATTAATACTATCCCCTTGCTCAAGCCTGAAGGAATAGTTATTTAAAGGCTTGTAGATATGGTCTTCTTTTGCTGTATTGGCTTTGTCTTTCATTTCCTTTTTTCTGCATTCAATAGAATATCCTTGTGTTTCGAATAATACCTTCATTATTTTATCTTTTATGCAGATTTCCTCCCCGGAAGCTTCAAATACTTCTGCAAACAGTTCATTCAAGTAATTGATTTGAAAGGAGTTATTGATGGTTTTTGAGAGATATTCGGAAATGTCAGCAATATAGCTTGTATTATATGGAGGAATCCTTTTTTCGTTGACCCAACGGTTAACAAGTGTGCTGTCGACATTTATGGCTTTGGACAACCGGTTTATACTGATACCGGAAGTAGAAAGCAAAAAGCTCAGACACTTGCTGAATTTCATGTTTGTTGCCATAGCATTAGCCCACCCTCCTACAGATATTTCTCAGTAAACAGTATTACAACAATGCTGTATAATCAAGTGCAATTTAAAGAAAATCAAGGTTGTCACAACCAGGGTTGTGACAATTTTGCCAATTGAATATGAAAAAATAAATTATAACTATATAATGGACTACAGTAATCCAAAAACACAATTAATTGAGAACATTTATTATTAAAAGGAGGCTACAAATAATGCAGTTGAAAAGTATTAAAGCAAAGCTGTCTTTATCTTTTGGAGGACTGTTGTTCCTTATCTGTGTGGGGCTTG
>JAEXXN010000398.1 GCA_023405875.1 Bacillota bacterium
GGCATTCTTTGCAAACAGCGGAGGAGGTGTAACCTTTTCCGGAGGAGAGCCTTTTGCCCAGCCGAAGCAGTTGCTGATGCTGGCAAAGGAGCTTAAGGGAAAAGGGCTTTCAATTGCTGTGGAAACCTGCCTGGGTGTGGGTTGGGGAAATATTG
Organism: Bacillota bacterium; assembly: GCA_023405875.1. Classification (GTDB taxonomy): domain Bacteria; phylum Bacillota; class Clostridia; order Lutisporales; family Lutisporaceae; genus BRH-c25. The sequence continues at coordinate 156 of JAEXXN010000398.1, forward strand.
AGCCGGCAGTGAAGTATATAGACGAATTCCTTGTTGACTTGAAGCATGTTGATGCCGTAAAGCTGAGGGAGGTAACTTCCCTGGATTTTGCAAGGTATGAGCATAACCTGAGAGCATTGGATTCTGCCGGAGTTCCTGTGACTATCAGGATACCGGTTATTCCGGGGTTTAACGATAGCTCCGGGGATATGTATTCGATCATTGATTTTCTGGATTCCTTTACCAATGTAAAGGAGCTTCACTTTATACCGTATCATTCCTTTGGGAAAAGCAAGTATCAGCAGCTTGGACGGGAATACGGGTGCAGGGTGGAAGCATTGGACAAAAATGAACTGGAGCCCTTTTTGCTATATGCAAAAAATAAGGGGTTTAATACTGTTATAGGGGGTTAACAAAATGAGAAATGAGCTGGGTCTTTCCGAAAGAGTATATAATCTGCGGGAAAAGGTCTTATCCACAAAACCGACTATTTGTGTGGAAAGAGGCAAGATATACACTGAGGTTTATCAGAAGCATGAAGCCATGCCTGTAGCTGTAAAGCGTGCCATCGCTTTAAAGGAGACTTTGGAGAGAATGACTGTTTACATAGAGCAGGGAGAGCTGATAGTAGGGAATCAATCCTCAAAAATAAATGCGGCAGCGTATTTTCCGGAATATTCGGTTACCTGGATGCTGAATGAGCTTGATGAGTTTGACAAACGGCCGGGAGATACGTATTACCCCACTGAAGAGGTCAAAGCGGAAATAAGGGCCATTTCCCCATATTGGGTGGGAAAGACGACGATAGATAAAGGCTATGCCCTTATGCCGGCAGAATTGAAGGGCATCCTTGATGCCGGAATAATAAAGGCTGAAGGGAATTTAACCTCCGGAGACGCCCATATTGCAGTGGATCATCAAAAAATCCTTAAGGTGGGCCTGAATGCATATTTTGATGAAATCCAGGCCTGCAGGAGCAAATTAAAGCTCTGGGATTGGGCTGACCTGAAGAGGGAGCAGTTTTATAAAGCTGTCGATATGAGCATCAGGGCTTTTCAGACTTACATCCGCAGGTATGAAGCTCTCGCGCTGGAATTGGCGGAAAAGGAAACGGACCAGGTGCGCAGGCAGGAGCTGCTGCTGATCAGCAGAAACTGCGGGCACATAGCTGAAAAGCCGCCGGAAACCTTCTACCAGGCCTTACAGATGACTTTGTTTCTCCAGATGGTGCTTCAAATAGAAAGCAACGGCCATTCCTTATCCTTCGGTCGTATGGACCAGTACCTTAATCCTTTTTATGAAAGGGACCTGAAGTCCGGAGCTATAACACCGGAATTTGCCATGGAGCTTCTGGAATGCACCTGGGTCAAGATTTTAAATGTCAGGAAGATACGCTCCTGGTCACATACCCGTTCTTCAGCCGGCGGCCCTCTGTACCAGAATGTAACCATAGGAGGCCAGACGGTAGACGGCAGGGATGCGGTAAATGAATTGAGCTATCTGATTTTGAAGTCTGTAGGGAGGACAAGGCTGACTCAGCCCAATCTTTCTGTGCGCTTCCACAGAAATATGAGCGATGATTTCCTGATGGAATGTGTAAAGGTCATAGAAATGGGCTTCGGAATGCCGGCCTTCAATAATGATGAGATCGTAATTCCCGAGCTGATCAAGCTGGGCGTCGAGAAGGAAGATGCATATAACTATTCTGCTATCGGCTGTATTGAGATTGCAGTCCCGGGCAAATGGGGATACAGGTGTACGGGGATGAGCTTCCTGAATTTTGGGCGCGTTCTTCTCGCTGCCCTGAATGATGGCCTTGATGCCAGGAGCGGAAAGACCTTTTATCCCGGAAAAGGAAAGCTTGTTGACTTTGAAAGCTTTGACCAGGTAATGGAGGCATGGAAGGAGCAGGTCAAATTCTATGCATATGCGTCTATCGCTATAGATGCGACCGTAGACACCACCCTTGAAGAAAATGTACCCGATATCCTTTGCTCTGCCTTTGTCGACAACTGTATTGAAAAGGGTAAATTCATAAAGGAGGGCGGCAGCAAGTATGATTTCATATCAGGCTTGCAGGTCGGGATAGCCAACCTGGGCAACTCGCTGGCTGCCATAAAGAAGCTGGTATTTGAAGAAAAGCGCATAAGCAAGGATGAGCTGGCCAGAAATCTTGAAAATGATTTTGAAGGGATGGAAGGAGAAAAACTCCGCCAGATAATTTTAAATTATGCGCCGAAGTTCGGAAATGACGATGATTATGTTGACCTTCTTCTGAAGGAGGCATATATGTATTTTATTGAGGAAATGGAGAAATACCATACTACACGCTTTGGCAGAGGGCCTATCGGCTGTGGCTACTTCGCAGGTACCTCCAGCATATCCTCCAATGTTCCTTCCGGTTCGGTAGTAACTGCAACTCCGGACGGCAGAAAAGCCTATACTCCGTTGGCAGAAGGCTGTTCACCATCCTCAGGAACGGATATCCTGGGACCTACGGCAGTATTCAATTCCATTGCCAAGCTGCCTACGGACAAGATACTGGGAGGCGTATTGCTGAATCAGAAGCTGGCTCCTTCGGTAATCAGGGAAGAAGCCGACAAGAAGAAGCTGATAGCCATGCTCAGGACCTTCTTTGACAAGCTTAAGGGCTGGCATGTGCAGTATAACATCGTATCAAGGGAGACTCTGCTTGCAGCCAAGAAGGAGCCTGAGAAGTACCGTGACCTTATTGTCAGGGTAGCGGGGTATTCGGCCTTTTTCACCAATCTCTCCCCTGACAGCCAGGATGATATCATTGCAAGGACGGAGCATACACTGTAAAGCTAAGCAAATAAGCTGATTGAATAAAAAGTACCGGTGCAGACGGGATGTAAATTCCCTGCGCCGGTATTTTTTATTACGTAATTTAATTATCAACCAGTGTTGCCGCACCGACTATTCCCACATCGTCGCCCAGCTCAGCCGGTACAATGGTTACCGGGTAAGCGGAGGAAATCTTGGAAAGGCTCATAAGCTTCCCGTAGAACCTGTCGAAAAGAGGCTTTCCAATTTTGGAAACACTGCCTCCTACAACAAAATGCTTGATATTGAAGATCTGATAAAGGTTGGCAAACATAATGCCCAGATAATCACCGGTCCTGTCGAGAGCTTCCATGGCAAGGCTGTCCCCTTCCTTTGCGGCATCTCCTATATGCTTGCAGGAAAGCTCCTCGGTGCCGGCTAATATGTCGGAGATGGAGCTGCATGCACCGGCCTGGATCCTGTCCAGGGTATACCTGATGATCTTCGGTCCTGAAGCAAGAGACATGACGCAGCCCACATTTCCACAGCCGCACTTGTAGCCTTCATTGCTGATTATCATATGTCCGATCTCACCGGCTGCGCCATAGCTGCCGCGGAATATCTCGTTGTTTATTATTATTCCTCCACCTATACCTGTGCTGACGGTAACATACAGCATATGCCTGTGGCCTCTGCCGGCACCGAAGCGGTGCTCTGCAACAGCCGCTGCATTTGCGTCGTTGTCAATTTCTACAGCAACGCCCAGCCTTTCGGACAGCATTGCCTTTGCAGGTACGTTATCCCACTTGGGAAGGCTTGAGGTAGTTATAACCAGGCCTTTTTCAAAGTCTATATGAGAAGGAAAGGCTGCCCCGATGCCTCTGATTTCAGAGAGCTGTACCGAGCTTTGAGCCAGCAGTGTTCTTATATGGCCGCACATTTCATCGATCATTTCTTCCGGCTCCAGCTGCGGGTTGGTTCTGGCAACAAACTTACCAACCCTTTGATAGCCGGAATCGTAAACACCATAAGCAATCTTTGTCCCGCCTACATCTATCCCAACAGAATATTTAGACATATAAAAACCCCCGCTTAAATAAAGTTATTATTTTGATGAAGCAGCAATAAGCACTTCAATGTCAAAAGACTTTAGTACATTTACGGTTTCTTCCTTGATCCTTGTATCTGTAATGACAGTATCCACTTCGGAGGGCTTCAGGGAGCAAGCAACTCCCAGTTGGTCAAACTTGGTGGAATCAGTCAGTACGATGCATTTCTCAGCTCTTTCGACCATAGCTCTGGTTACCTCGGCACGCATCATATTGAGGCAGGTAAAACCAACCTTGGGGCTGAAACCGTCAACGCCCACAAAAACTTTATGCACGTGAAATTCCTTAAGACAGATCCTGGTCAGAGGGCCCACGGTCACCTCCGACTCGTGCTGGTAATCCCCTCCGAGAACAATGACCTTAATATTCAAATTACGCACGAATCTGCTTATAAAGGTAGAGTTTGTAATAATGGTTATGTCACTTTTATTTGCAAGCTCCCTGGCAAGAAGTGCGTTGGTTGAGCCTGATTCCACTATTACGGTTTCGCCGTTGCTTACAAGCCTGGCTGCTTCTCTGGCGATGTGAAGCTTTGTATCATAGTTGAAAGACATCCTTTTCATGATGTCGTCGTCTGAATGCACCATTGCTCCGCCGTGAAACCTTTTTAAAACGCCATTCTGCTCCAGAACCTTGAGATCCTGACGGATCGTCACCTGGGAGACTCCAAATTCCTTGGAGAGCATGCCCACGTTTATCTTGGTGTCATTGGTAACCTTGTTTAGAATAGCCAGCTGTCTTTCGTTCATATCGTTTCACCATCCAAATTATTGTTGTTTACTTACGAATTAAATAGTTCGCGAAAAACATTCTACATACGTAATTCAGATTTCGCGTAAATATTTCCTTGATTTCATTGAATTCGCGCCATACCCAATATAATAGCTTAGGCGCGTTCAATATAATTATATTTTATTTTGAAAGAAAGCTCAATGATAAACTTAAAGCATATTAAATTGAGGAAGTTCAGTTATAGGCATATATTAATACTTTTTAATTAGAAAGGCAATACACTTACAAAAAAAATATAATATGATTTTGTTAATAAAATTATTTACTTCTAATATCGGCACTGAAGTTGATATGGGAGAAGGGAATCAAAGGCATATCCAAAATGTATTGTTTTGAATAAAATAGTTCAGTTTTCGACACTATTTAGATTTTTATACGGGGTGACAGGGATTTATATCAGATGTAAAATGAATCAAGCAACTCTGTAGCTTATTGTATGCTTACCGGGCAGAAAGTACGGCTTGCGGGCGGCAAAGCGACAATGCCGTTGAGGGCGTTACCCTTCCGGATCGGGATACGGTGAATATATTGACAAAGGTCTGTTTGTCATAAATTAAAGGAAAGCACTATAAAATGAGTCCATTCAAATGCAGGAATTCCCAATGCAAAAATATAAAGTTATAAATGAAAGTAAAAAAACTTACAAAGAAAATAATATTTCTTGCAAGCTTAAGGATAGTATATTATAATCGTAATATAATTAAAAAAACAATGCTAATTGATATAAAGCATTGTACTGCTAAGATTATGTCACTTATGAGCTGAATCTTTTTAGGTTGAAAATATGGCTTCTGCACTGGTATGGAAATTATCTCGAAAGGAGGATATTGAAGGTCATAGTCTAAATGGGGATTTTAGCTTGGCAGTGCGGAGACAATTCTTAACTTTGATATAAATGTTGTAGAATTTTAAATTTGAATGAGTAAAGGGAGGATTTCAAAATGAAATTGACTACGAGGAATATTATCGCTATGGTATTGGCCGTTCTTATGGTTTTTAGCCTGGCAGGATGCGCAAGCAAGGCTCCGGCAGCCAACGAACCGTCTCAGCCCGCAGCAGGTGATCCGGAAGTACAGAAAATCGCCTTCATCGTTGCCGATATGGCCAACGAGTCCCAGGCTTTTGCTACAAAGATGTTCCAGAAGCATGCTAAAGAATATAACTTTGAAGTTACCATCCTTGATGCCAAAGGTGATGCACAGGCTGAAACACAGGCTGTTAACAATGCTGTAGCCCAGGGCGTAAAAGCTCTTTTCGTTAACCCTAACGATATCAATGCTATAGTCCCGGCTCTCGAGGCAGCAAGAAAAGCCGGCGTAGTAGTAGGTATGTTCTCCTCAGACTTGCCGAAGGATAAAGCTTCAGCACGCGATTTCTTCGTAGGTGTAAATGATAACATGGCAGGGGAAGCAGCAGCCAAGGCATTTATGGACAAGTTCCCCAACGGTGCCAACATAGTTGAAATAGGCGGGCAATCAGGACATGATGCACAGATCAAACGTCATGACGGCTTCAATAATGCTATCAAAGACTCCAAAATCACAGTCATCGACTACAAGGCAACTCAGCAGTGGGCTACTGACCAGGCTATGACCATTATGGAAGACATGATCACCAAGAACGGCGCAAAGATCGACGGCGTATTCGTGCACTGGGATAATGGTGCGACAGGCGCCATACAGGCTTTGAAGGCCGCTAAAATGGAAGGCAAGTTCGTAGTTGGCGTTGACGGATGCCGTGCAGGCTTCGATCAGGTACGCGGCGGAGACCAGAGCGTAACCATCATGCAAAATTTTGAAAATATGACGACAAAATCCCTTGAGCTGGCCAGGAAGGTTGTTGACGGTGAAAAGGTTGAGCCGGAAAACTTCATTCCTCTGGATATCGTAAACCTGGATAATATCGATACATTTACGGCTCCTGAGTGGTAATAAGCGGTAACTTTGAATACTGCAATAAAGCTCGCTTCGACTCTTTGTCGAAACGAGCTTTACTCTTAAAATTAATTGAAAGAGGTTATCTCGAATGGAAAAGAAGGAACAGGAATTTATTCTCAGCATTAAGGAAGTGAGCAAAGCATTTCCCGGGGTCAAGGCGCTGGACCAGGTTTCCTTCCAAGTCCGCCGCGGTACTGTACACGGTATAGTGGGGGAAAATGGTGCCGGTAAATCAACGCTGATGAAAATATTGTCCGGTGTATACCAGAAGGACTCGGGTACCATCGTATTCGACGGAGAGACCATTAAAAGTACGACTCCCATCCAGTCTATGAAAAAAGGGCTCAGCATAATTTACCAGGAATTGAATCTTGTAAATACAATGACAGTCGGCGAAAACATCTTTCTCGGGCGCTTCAAAGAGCTGGGAGGTATGAGAGGCACACATGCAAGGGCCAAGGAGCTGCTCAAGAGTATCGGCTGCAGCATCGACACCTATACGCTGGTCTCTGAGCTGAGCGTTTCAGAAAAGCAGATGGTAGAGATAGCAAAGGCTTTGTCCTTTGATTCCAAGCTCATTATTATGGATGAGCCCAGCAGCAGCCTGACTGCCGATGAGATGAAGGAACTGGCCGATATTATTCAGCAGTTGAAGGAAAAAGGTATTTCCATAATATATATAAGCCACAAATTGGCTGAGATCTTCAGCTTCTGTGACATAGTGACCGTAATGCGCGATGGACATGTCATAGATACCAAGCCGATTTCAGAGCTGACAAGGGCCGAAATGATATCGAAGATGGTAGGCCGCACAATTGAAAATGAATATCCCGAGCGTCCTGACTGTGTGGGTGAAACGCTGATGGAGGTTCGATCAATCAATACGAACAAACTGAAGAATATCAGTTTTGAACTGAAAAAGGGCGAAATTCTCGGATTGGTAGGGCTTGTAGGTGCCGGAAGAACTGAGATCGTCCGGGCCATATTCGGAGCAGACAAGGTAAAAGGCCATCAGGTCTTTATAGAAGGCAAGCCTGTCAGAATAAAGCGTCCCAAGGATGCGAAGCGGGCAGGCATCGCGCTGGTACCGGAGGATAGAAAGCTTCAAGGCCTTGTGCTCCCCTTCTCGGTGGAATCCAATATTTCTATGGCAAGTCTGGATAAGATAAGCAGATTCGGCTTCTTGAACAGATATGCCGAAAAGGATATAGCAGAGCGGCATGTAAAAGCTCTCGGGGTCAAGACTCCGACGGTAAGGACCAAGGTACGCAGCCTTTCAGGGGGGAATCAGCAGAAATGCATCGTAGGGCGCTGGCTGGAGCTTAACCCCCGGATACTTATACTGGATGAGCCTACGAGAGGTATAGACGTAGGCGCAAAATATGAGATATATCTTCTTATGAAGGAAGTGGCGGAACGAGGAGGCTCGGTAATACTCATATCCTCCGCGCTGCCCGAGGTGCTGAGTATGAGCAACCGTGTACTGACCATCTGTGATGGCCGCGTAACGGGTGAATTTGATCCAAGGGTCTCATCGGCAGACCATATTATGGAGAAGGCGCTGGAGCTCTGTAGAAAGGAGCTGTGTCATGAGTGAGCAATTAAATTTAAAAAACATATTCAGGATAGTTTTCAGGGATTACCTGGTTCTGGTCGCCATAGCTATACTTGTGGTTGTTACGGCAATTGTGGAGCCCAACTTTCTGACTGCCGGCAACCTTACCAATGTCATGCGTCAGTTTGGGCCTTTGGTTATGGTTGCCCTTGGGATGACCTTTGTTATCATAGGCGGCTTCATTGATCTGTCCGTAGCGGGCCTGATGTCTCTTGTTGCAGTTGTGACCCTCACAATGATAGATCCTATCGGACAGATACCTGCGCTTATCCTGGGACTGGGCCTGGGCGCCTTATGCGGATATCTGAACAGCATGATAATACTGTCCAGCGGAGCTATGACTCAGGCTGAGGCGTTGTTTATCACCTTCGGTATGAGCACTGTATACGGTGCACTGGCACTTATATACAGCGGAGGCTCGACACAGCGTATGAGCCGGTTGCAGGGAGATGCCTCGCTGTTTGAAGCTATCGGTTCAGGAAATGTAGGGTTCCTGTCGGTTTCCTTTGCAATGTTCCTGCTTTGCCTGCTATTGTTGTATATATTCCAGAGCAAGACCTATATGGGCCGTGCGATTTATCTTACCGGAGGCAACAAGACTGCAGCTGAATTGAGCGGTATATCCATAAAACGCAGCATCTCGGTTATTTATACCATTTCAGGCTTGATGGCTGCACTGGGAGCTATCGTGCTTTTCTCCCGGGTGACTACGGCATCCCCGGTTATCGGCAAGGGCTTCGAGACAAATGCCATACTTGCGGTAGTTGTGGGGGGCACCACCCTGATAGGCGGAAACGGAAGCGTACTTCGTACTGTTTTGGGTACCATGCTGGTAATACTCCTTTCCAACTGTATGAATCTGCTGGGTGTCTCGGTCTATATGCAGTACATGCTGAAGGGCGCAATTCTGGTTACTGCTATATGGCTTGACAACCGTAAGCAGCTTTAGGAGGAACGAGAATGAATAATTTAGTTATTGGGAAAAAGCTTCTTAATATTGCGACAAAGCAGAAGGCTTTTCTGGCCATTATTGCAATGCTGGTAACCATGCTTTTCTTTGATACGAATTTTTATACATCATATAATCTGTTTGACATGATGAAATCGGTATCGATACTCATGATACTGGCCTTTGGAGTTACGGTAGTGCTTGTTGCCGGCGGTTGTGACCTGTCCATCGGAGGTATAATGGTGGTGTCGGGCATCGTTGTAATCAAGCTGATAAATGCAGGAATGCCCATTTGGATCTCGATATTGGCTGCACTGCTGGTTGGAGCTGCTGTCGGAGCACTGAACGGGTTTCTGGTCGTATATCAGAAAACAGAGCCCTTCATCATTACCCTGGGAATGGGAATGCTGCTTACCGGAGTAGCACAGCAGCTTACGGATGCGCACCCCATTCCATGTACAAATCCTGCTTTCGTCAACCTAGCCAACGGAAAGCTGTTCAATACTGTTTCCTATCTTGTGCTTGTGATGATCGCTGTATTTTTGATAACTCATTGGATCTTGCGTTATACCGAGTTCGGCAGAAACTGTTATGCCATCGGCGGCGATTATGAGGTGGCAAAGTATTCGGGTATAAATGTAAGGAGAATAAAGGCGGCTACCTTTGTGATATGCGGAATTGCTGCCGCCCTGGGCGGCGTCATGCTCTCCTCCATGTTGAATTCCGGGTCTTCGACCTACGGCGATACCACGGCTCTTGTGGTAAACTGCGGTGTAGTGGTGGGCGGCACATCCTTCGCAGGGGGCATCGGCAGCGCACCTCAGTCTGCAATAGGGCTGCTGTTGTTCGGGGTACTGGAAAACGCTATGAACATGTTGGGTATTGACGCTTATATTCAGATGGGCTTCAAAGGACTGGTCATCGTCGGAATCATCTGTCTTGACTGCTACGGCAGAAAGCGTAAGCGTGAGACTGTATAATTAGAGGGTGATGATATGGTTGAGAAAGAGCAAGTCGGCAAGCTGCTTGATTTTATTGAATCGATTGATACAGGCTCCATAAGGATGAATTTTTGTGAGCTGTTTGATGAACAGAGCAGTATTTGGAATTTTGAAAAACACTCACATGATTTCATTGAGCTCATATACTTTTTGGACGGGAAAGCAACGGTGGATGTGACTGATAAGTCAATGGAGCTTTCTCTTTTTGAATTGGTGGTCTAT
>JAEXXN010000506.1 GCA_023405875.1 Bacillota bacterium
CTGTATTCTGAAAACAGCACGTACCTTTTGCCTTCTGAGGCTGATACTTCTGTAATCCAGATGTTTTTCCAGTGAAGCGGTATCCCCTTCTGTGTTGATTTCAAAGGGCAGTGAATTATAATATGCCTTCCCGATGATACTGATATCCTTCACCAGCAGCTCCACACCCATAGGTGCCTTTTCATTCAGCACTTTTTCTCCTATTGCTTCGATACACATTTCAAGCCTCAGACCTCCCTCAGGCTTTTTGCCGATTACAAGCTGAAGTATACCGGTCCTGTCTCTCAACTGTACAAAGGTTATCCTTCCAAGGTCATGTATCTTGTGCACCCATCCTTTTACAAGCAATAAAGCTTCTGTGCATTCTGCAATATCGCCGACATAGGTCCTTTCCATCTTTTATACCTCCTGAATTTATAAATATATACTTCTCAAGTCTTGTCTGCACTGTTCAGCGTTAAGGCAAATAAAAAAACCGTCCGTATATTTTCATATAGGAACGGTTTGATCCGCGGTGCCACCCTAAGTAGCTAATGCTCACTCATATCGGTACGGGTCCTCATAATTATGAGAATTTATACCTAGTCATTTTATCGGTTGACTACCGGTTAAGCCTAATTTTTGCATTTCGGTTAACCTCTCAGAGGCGTTTTTCAATGCAGGTATCATATCAGGCTTCCACCGGTCCTGACTCGCTTTGAATCAACTTTGCATATACTCTCCTCATCATCGAGTATGTTTGTATTCAGATATTGTTTGTTATTATACTGCTGCAAAAATGATATGTCAATACATTGGATGTAAAAATTCAATTATATCAGGGTCAAAATCGACATCCAATCCATAGAATTTTATATAGCAATATATGAACTCCCTCTTATAATTCCTCTCCCGGAGCAGCCTGCCAAGCTTTTTCCTGTATTTTTCCTCATCCCATTTTTTATTACGGATATATCTCTTTCTTCCCAGCTTCCAGAACTTGTGAGGAAAAATCAATATGGAAAGCAGCATTTCATACTCTTCCCTCGCCAGAGGCCTTACTTTGCAATATTCTTCAATTATTCTCCTGCAATAATCAAAATCCCATCTGAAATGTTTTTTAGAGAGCACCCTTCTTATAAACTTGCCGAGGTCGCTTACAGGTATGTCATATTGGCAGGATTCCATATCAACAATATGCAGTTTATCCTCTTTATCTACAAGTATGTTCTGATAATAAAAGCTGTCATGGCATACATAGCCTTCACTGCTATAGTATTCGCAGAGGTCCTTGTAGCTGCTGTGCTCAATAATCCGAACCGCATACTCTGCTTCCTTAAGGAAAGCATCAATACAATCCCTGTATGTATAATCAAATTCAGACTTCAGCTTTATACGGTCAATACGGTCTCTGAAGCCTGCCATTTCTTCAGCATATTTCTTATAGCTCTTGATCCATTTTTTTGTGTGGGACTTCATCTTCACATGCTTTGGCGTCTTGAAGCCCTTTGCCATGTTGTGAAAGCTTGCCAGCAGCTTAGAGCATCTCAGTATTTCAAAGGCATCCGAAAAGCTTACTTCACGGCCCTCAATCCACTTGGTAAGGTAGAATGCATCATCCTTACGCGTTATCAATACTTTTCCATCCCTTGCAGGATAATATTCCGCCAGAAGGTCGCAGCCGTTTTCCTTCAAATGCGTTACCAAATAAAAGGCTTTTTTTGCCTTGTCATATCCGTGGGTCACCTGTTTCAGACAAAAATCCCCTTTTTCTGTGCATACTTTGTAGGCGCTTCTTATTTTTCCCACTGATACAACGGCGAAGTCATAGCGCCTCAAAACTTCACTGAGTATACCCCTTTCCTTTTTACTGATTTCAGGGGCATAACCGGTTTCCTGTCCAGTCCCCATTACACTCACTCCAATCAACATAACTCTTTTTGAGATATATAGGTTGCATTAAGAGCTTTCAATGAAGAATAAGGCAACCTATGAAATAAAGGTATATGTTTTGCAATATTTGAATTTTGATGTAAAAGCATTATTGCAAAACATATCGCTCCGGCAATTATAGGTTAAATATGCAGATCGTATAATATATTATATTTGATGGGTACGGAATATATAATTTATATCTGATATTTATTATCCTGCGGCAGCCTTCTGCTCATATGCTTTTATCGGCTTGAATCCACCTATGTTTTAGAGAGGTTTTCCTTATAAAAATGATATAATGATACTAATGGAACGGTTTTTCCGGAAAAACATAATACGGGAGGATATGCAGATGAAGGGTGATAAAGTGAAAATGCCTGTGATGCTTATAACAGCTCTTGTCTTCACCATAAGTACCATATCAGTCGTCTATGCCGACAGTATCAGTGAAAAAGTACAGGCATACCTGGGGGTCAGTATTCAATACAACGGGCAGTATCTGGCTGCCGATAAGCAGCCATATATAATAAACGATACAACCTATGTCCCTCTCAGGATGCTTATGAATAATTTTGACAAGGATATCAGCTATGATGCTGTATCAAAAATAGTATTGATAAAGGATCGGGAGAATTCTTCAGCCGCTGGTATGAATAATAATATTGATGACCTGAATTCCAGAATAGCGATATTGAAAAGCCAGGTAAACAAGCTTCAGAGTGAAAACAGCACGGTAAAAAGCCAGAATGAAGCCTTGCTTAAAGAAAACAAAGAATTGAGTACAAAAATAACTACACTTAATAATCGCATAGCTGCGCTTGAGGATTATAACGACGAGCTGTCGGATATTGAGGATGGTCTGTACGATGACTATGCAGATGCAGGGGATGACTACCTTAATGATGACGATGTGGATTTTTCCATTACACTGTATGGTGATGAAGATTATGTAGAATTCGAAATTTATCTTGATTTTAGCGATTCCAATAAAAACTATGATATGGAGGATGTCTCCATTACTTATATTAAGAATCTTATGAAGGCTATATATGACGATCTGAAGGATGCCCTTGAAGACAGCAAGGATTATGAGGATGCCGACATCACAGGAATCACCATCGATGACAGCGGCAATGAAATAGAGTATGACGGCAAACGCTTTTATCCAAATAGCTGGTAAAAAATTTTTCGTTTTATGTTGACAAAACACAAAAAATAATATAAACTTATATTCGTTGCCGCATTTGGGCCTTTAGCTCAGTTGGTTAGAGCAACCGGCTCATAACCGGTTGGTCCGGGGTTCGAGTCCCTGAAGGCCCACCATTTAATTATTTCGTAAACACGAAATAATATTTGCCTTGGTAGCTCAGTCGGTAGAGCAGAGGACTGAAAATCCTCGTGTCGGTGGTTCGATTCCGCCCCAAGGCACCATTAAAGGAATTTGACGTAGTAAGGTTACTGCGTTTTTTTTATGCACAAAAACAGCACCTTGGGATAATCCTGCATAAGACAGTATAAAAACTCAAACTGTTAATGGGCGCTGCCAAGTAAAATGTCTGACAAGCATATCATCCCAAATGGGAGATACGCTTGTTTTTTTTATTCTCTGTCCTGATATTCGCGAGATGGCGATTGATGGATATGCCGTAAATGTTGACCTTGGTCCTGCAGCGGAAAGCTAAATACTCTCGTTATTCTAATGTAAGTATTCAAACTAACCTTGACCGATTCCACAAATGGTATTATTATAATAAGTGAAAACAATGAAAGGGGTTACCGTAATGAAAAATATTCAAGATGTTCTGTTAAATCCTGTTCGGATGCGTATAGTGCAGCACCTATCATATTTAAAAACTGCAACTGTCGGCAAGTTGGTGGAGCTAATGAACGATGTGCCACGCACTACTTTGTACCGGCATATAAATGTGCTTTACGACCAGGGCTTGCTTACAGTATTAAAGGAAGAAAAGGTACGCGGTACATATGAGCGTGAGTATGCTCTAAATACCGATAAATTACACGAAGATCCGGAGGGCAATACTATTGAGAATAGTGTTTACACGCTGATGGTAAAATTGCTTGCCGATTTTGAGGCCTATTTCAAAACGCAAGGAACTGACCCAATAAAAGACCGTCTGTTTTTAGCAGAAAACACCTTGTTACTTTCGGATACGGAGTTTGAACAATTCACATATGAGCTTTTTGCGGTTGTCAAAAAGTATATGAACTTTACTGCGGAGCCGGAACGCAAACCACGAGTAATTTCGATTATTTCGTCACCCTGCAATGCGAAGGAGAATTCAAATGCCGAGTAATTTACGAAAGTGGTTAGGCATAGTCGTCACTATCATTTGCTATTATGTTGTCCATGAAGGTGCACATCTACTGGTTGCACTTGCATTGGGCGTATTTCGAGGGATACGGTTCATGGGGCTTGGTATGCAAATTTTAATCGAAGTACACGGTATGTCCAACATACAGCTTGCAATCTTCAACATTATAGGAAGTGTAGCAACTTTAATCGCCGGCTATATCTTAGTCTT
>JAEXXN010000480.1 GCA_023405875.1 Bacillota bacterium
ATATGAAGCAACTCACGGTACAGCTCCGGATCTGATAGGCAAAGGTATAGCCAATCCCACAGCCAGCATACTTTGCGGAGCAATGATGCTGAAAAGGCTTGGGGAGAGGGAGGCATCGAACAAGATATACAATGCGGCAGTCAAGGTGCTTGCTGATGGGAAGCATACAACTCCTGACCTTGGCGGGACTGCATCCACAGAAGAAATGACAAAGGCTATAATCAAAAATCTATAAAAACATAGGGGCGGGTTCCATACCCGCCCGCTTTATTATCATTCGCTTAATTCGCTCCACTCCTCATAAAGTGAATCCAGCTTCGCTTTCAGCTGCTCCTGCTCTTCATGAAGCACCTGGCATTTTACATGGTCGCTGAATATCTCAGGGGTTTCCAACAGAGACACTATTTCATTTATCCTATCTTCAGACTGGGAAATCTCAGCTTCTACAGTTTCAAGCCTTTTCTGCTGTCTTCTGAGATTGGATTTTTCCTCCTTCTGCTTAAGCCAATCGTTCTTATTGGCAGTGATCTCCTCATTATCTTCTGTTCCCTGTTCGGCCGCAAGATTCTCCAGTTGATTTCTCTTATAAATATAATATGAGTAGTTCCCGTTATATTGCAGACAGCCATCCTGCTTCAGCTCTATTATTTTTGTTGCGACCTTGTTCAGAAAATACCTGTCGTGGGAAACAAGCAGTACGGTGCCCGTATAATTTGCCAGCGCACCTTCAAGCACTTCCTTTGATAATATGTCCAGATGATTAGTAGGCTCATCCATAAGCAGGAAGTTGGACTTTGACAGCATAAGCTTCAGAAGGGCGATCCTGCTTCGCTCGCCGCCGCTGAGCTTACTGATCTCCTTAAATACTTCCTCTCCCTGGAAAAGGAATGCTGCCAGCTTTGTACGCAGCTCACCCTGATTTAGCTGAGGATACTCATCCCATATCTCATCAATTACAGTATTGCTGTAATTCAGGCTTTCCTGCTCCTGGTCATAGTAACCTGTTATAACGTTTGAACCCAGGCGTACGTGTCCGGAATCCGCCTTCAGCAGGCCTGCTATAATTTTAAGCATGGTAGTCTTGCCAATACCGTTGGGGCCAAGCAGTGCAACCTTTTCTCCGCGTTTGACCTCAAAGCCGGCATTTTTGAAAAGCTGCCTGTCGAAAGCCTTGGACAGGTTTTCTACCGACAGGACATCGTTTCCGCTTCTGACTCCCGGCTCGATCTTAAAGCCTATATTTTTTGGAAGTGCATCGGGCCTTTCAACCCTTTCGATACGGTCCAGTGCCTTTTCCCTGCTTTCGGCCTGCTTTATGCTCTTCTCACGGTTATACTGTCTGAACCTGGCTATAATAGCTTCCTGGCGGGCAATTTCCTTTTGCTGCTCGGCGTAATCCTTCATTTGTATTTCTCTGAGCTGCTGTTTCTTTTCAATGTATTTTGAGTAGTTTCCGTTATATTCACGGAGAGTCCTGTTTTCAATTTCAAAGGTCCTGTTTGTGACCATATCAAGGAAATAACGGTCGTGGGATATAATAAGGGTTGAGCACCTTATATTCTTAAGGTATTCCTCCAACCATTCCACAGATTGTATATCAAGATAATTTGTCGGCTCATCCAGCAGCAATATATTAAAATTCTGCAGCAGTACCTTTCCCAGAGCTATTCGTGTTTTTTGGCCTCCGCTGAGGATGGAGACAGGCTTGTCATAATCCTCAGGCTGAAAGCCCAGACCTTTTAGAACTCCCTTTATCTGGCTTTTATAACCATAACCGTTGCAATTCTTGTACTCCTCCTGCATATTTGCATAAGCCCCCAGAAGAGCCTCTGAAGAACTGTCGGCTGTTGAAGCACCCAGACGGCTGATTTTTAATTCCAGCTCACTGAGGTTTTTTTCCATTTGCAGCAAAGGGGTAAAGACAGTCAGCATTTCGTCCCATATGGTATTATCCGATTCAAAGCAGAAATCCTGGGACATGTATCCTATCCTGATGCTCTTGCTGATAAATATGTCGCCCTCATCCTTTTCAAGGCTCCCTGTAATAAGCTTGAAAAGAGTCGATTTTCCTGCACCATTTACACCAACGATGCCGATTCTGTCATTTTCCTGTACAGTGAAGGATATTCCCTCAAGAATAACATCTATGCCGTAGCTTTTTTTTATATCTTTACATGAAAGAATTATCATGATAGTGTCCTCCGTAATAAAACAAGTTGATTTTGTCTGTTGGGCCGGTTGATGACGGTTGTAGAATTCTCTGCGCTGACAGATTAATTTACAAGCATACAACACATATTTTATCAGAAATCAGTGGACTTTGTACATAGTGCTAAAAAATACCATCATATGTAATTTCTTGACAACATCAATAGTATATAATAAAATTAATTTACTAAACTATAAATATTATGTAGTGGGTTATGTTAAAAAAATAACGAACTTGAAATTGCTTTCATTTGAACATAGTGCATAAGCAAAATTTATGATTAGGAGTAGATGATATGGAAAGATTCAGCAACATATCTATGGCAGTAGTCAGAAGGCTTCCCAAGTATCACAGGTATCTGGGCGATTTATTGAATAATGATATAAGAAGAGTGTCATCTCAAGAGCTTAGTCGAATCACCGGCTTTACGGCATCTCAGATAAGACAGGATCTTAATTGCTTCGGTGGCTTCGGGCAGCAGGGTTATGGATACAATGTAGATGAGCTTTATAACGAGATCGGCAAGATACTTGGCCTGGACAGGACATACAGGACAATAATCATAGGTGCAGGAAATGTGGGAAGGGCAATAGCCAACTATACCTTTTTTGAAGAAAGCGGTTTTGCACTTTACGGGGTATTTGACAATAACCCCAAAAAGGTAGGAGAGGCCATCAAAGACCTGCACGTTTTACCTATCAGTGAGGTTGAAGCCTTTATAAAAGAGAATGATATAGAAATAGGCATTCTTTGTACACCAAAGGAAGGCACCCAGAGAATTGCCGAGATATTGGTAAAGTGCGGGATAAGGGGGATATGGAATTTTGCCCCCATTGATCTCAAGCTGGACAGTAATGTCATAATAGAAAATGTCCACCTTAGTGAAAGCTTGTTTACCATTTCTTATCTTCTGAAGGAACAGGAAGAGCTGGGGAAAAAGAAAAAATAAATATACGTTATGGAGTACCATAGGTATGTAATCCTGTGATATCGGGATGTATTCCCCCCATTGAGAAAGAAATCTACAGTATGAAAGAAAAACTCACAAATGTAATGTTTTACATTTGTGAGTTTTTAAGTTATATTATAAGGTGTGTCGAATTTGGTATAATTATATTAAAATGAGGTTCAATATGATACTACGGAAGAGGTGGCTGTGTCATATGAACGATTTTATGAAGGAAGGATTTTGTTAAATGGAGAGTTTGTTGGTAGGTATCAAATCCATCGAGCTGGGGAATATCATCATGCTGTTAATAGGCGGCACCCTTATTTACCTGGCTATTGCAAAGGAATATGAGCCTGTGCTCCTTTTACCGATGGGCTTCGGAGCAATAATGGCAAATATCCCGTTGGTTTGGGAGACAGGAGGCATGGCTCCTCTTGTTGAGCTATATGAAGCGGGGATTATGACGGAGCTTTTTCCGCTATTAATCTTCGTAGCTGTAGGCGCTATGATCGACTTCGGACCGCTGCTTAAAAATCCTAAAATGCTGCTATTCGGTGGAGCGGCTCAATTC
This sequence comes from Bacillota bacterium, assembly GCA_023405875.1. Lineage (GTDB taxonomy): Bacteria > Bacillota > Clostridia > Lutisporales > Lutisporaceae > BRH-c25. Next base: position 3,730 of record JAEXXN010000480.1, read on the forward strand.
GGAATATTTTTTACCATGTCGCTTGCGGCCTTAATGGGCTACAGCCTTAAGGAAGCCGCATCAATCGGTATAATCGGAGCGGCGGACGGCCCTACGTCGATATATGTGGCGTCAAAGTTCGCTGAGCATCTCCTGGCTCCTATTTCTGTGGCTGCATATTCATATATGTCGCTTGTACCGATTATTCAGCCGCCGGTTATCAGGGCCCTTACAACAGTGGAAGAGAGAAAGATCAGGATGCCTTATGAAGAGCATTCGGTATCCAAGACGGTAAAAATATTATTTCCTATAATCGTTACGATAATTGCAGGCTTGGTAGCACCTATAAGCGTAGCTCTGGTAGGCTTCCTGATGTTCGGTAATCTCCTGAGAGAATGCGGTGTTACCGACAGGCTTTCAAAATCTGCTCAGAATGAGCTCGCTAACCTTGTTACAATACTTCTCGGTATTACAATAGGTTCCACAATGTCTGCAGAACAATTCCTCAATGTTGATACGATAAAGATAATTTTAATGGGACTTGTTGCATTTGTCTTTGACACAGCAGGCGGAGTTATGTTTGCCAAATTCCTGAACCTTTTCTCAAAGACCAAGATCAATCCTATGGTTGGTGCTGCGGGTATATCGGCTTTCCCGATGTCCTCGAGAGTTATACAGAAAGAAGCCCAGAAGGCAGACCCGACGAATTTCATACTTATGCAGGCGGTAAGTGCAAATGTTGCAGGCCAGATAGGTTCGATAATTGCCGGAGGCCTTATACTTGCACTGGTGATATAGGCTGGAAATATCAATGAAAGAGGTAAAGTAAAATGGATATGAGTATATTTTACGAAAGCATTAAAATTATGGGCTTGGGAATGCTGGGGATATTTGTAGTTATTTCAGTATTTTATGCAACGATAGTTCTGCTGGGAAAAGCATTTCCGGAAAAAGGAAATAGTAAATAGCTGAAACAAAAAACGGTTATTCTGTAAGAAATCAAACAGAATAACCGTTTTTTTGTTTCAAAACCAGTAAAATATGATAGAATATTACGTATATAACGAGGCGAAAGATGTCCCCCACCTCTTATAGGTGCCGGGTACCGAGAAATCTTGTTATAACAATTCATATTACTGGCATTATATTGACTGAAGGAAATATTTGCGCGAAATATACTGGGGGTGTGTTGGTGAAGCTTTATGCACTTATTGGTCAGAGCGGCACCGGGAAGAGCTACAAGGCTTTTATGGTTGCAAAGGATAGGGATATAGACTATATAATTGATGATGGGCTTCTGATAGGCGGCACAAGGGTACTTGCAGGGCAGTCTGCAAAAAGGGAGAACACCCGGATAGCTTCTGTAAGAAGAGCGCTATTTAATGATCCCGGTCATAGGGACAAGGTAAAGAGTACCCTGGAGGAGATAAAGCCCAAAAGTCTTATGGTCATAGGCACATCGCTGAAGATGGTACAGGAGATCAGCCAGGCCTTGGAGCTTCCCGGGTTTGATGAAATCATCCATATTGAAGATGTCTCCACAGAAAAGGAAATAGAATTGGCAAGAAAATCCCGCCGGGAGGATGGGAAGCATGTCATACCGGTACCTACCCTTGAGGTAAAAAAGGATTTCTCGGGATATTTTATTGATTCCCTGAAGATATTCAGTAAGAGGGATCGTTTTTCAGATATTGTGGAGAAGACAATAATAAGGCCCACCTTCAGCTATTTGGGGAAGTATGAGCTTTCAAAATCGGCCCTTGTGCAGATTATGAGCATATGCGCCTCCAGGGTGGAGAGAATAAATAAAATTATGAGGGTAAGGATTGAGAACAAGCCTGACGGAGTGACCATAGATATTGATCTCTCGGTAAAGCTTGTTACAAGAATGGACCTCATGGTGCTTGAGTTCCAAAAGAAACTTGTCGAGGAAATTGAATATATGACAGGGCTTAATGTAATAGGTATCAATATAACGGTAAAGAATATAACGACATAGGGAAATGGGCAATAGGATGCATGCTGCGCGCTGCGCCGTTCAGGCAGGACTCCGTAGCCCCGGCCTATATCATCCTGAAATACGGATAGCCCATAGTAGAATTAAAAACTTATCGAAGGAGTATCTTTATGAAAATAACAGAAGTTGAAAACGGCCTGATACTGGAAGACGTAAAAGACTTTGACGCAAAGCATATCTTCGAATGCGGACAGTGCTTCCGCTGGGCGAAGCAGGAGGACGGCAGCTATACGGGAGTTGCCTGTGGCAGAGTACTTAATGTCAGGTCTGATTATGACAAGGGTATTGTTGTACTGGACAATACAAACATGTCCGAATTCCAAAATGTCTGGTATGACTACTTTGACCTTGGCAGGGATTACGGAGCCATAAAGGAAACGCTGGCAAAGGATCCTGTTCTTGATATGGCCATAAAATACGGCAGAGGAATACGGATACTGAAGCAGGAGCCCTGGGAGATGCTGATATCCTACATAATTTCAGCCAATAACAGAATACCCATGATAGCAAGAAGTATAAGGCTTATTTCTGAAATGTACGGTAAGCAGCTTCAATACAGGGGAAAAGCATACTATGCTTTTCCGGCCCCGTCGGAGCTTGGAAAGGCTGGTATGGAGGAAATGTCCGCCTGGAAGGTGGGGTTCAGGGATAAATACCTGTACCAGGCTATAGGAATGGTGAATTCCGGTGTAATAAACCTGGGAGAGATTGCTGCTATGGATATAGACAGTGCAAGAAAGGAGCTTATGAGCATCCCGGGTGTGGGACCCAAGGTAGCGGATTGCATAATGTTATTTTCCATGCAGAAGCACAGGGCATATCCTATAGATGTATGGGTAAAAAGAGTAACTGAATATTTCTTTGTGGGCAGAGATGTCAAAATGAAAGAAATACAGCAATTTGCACAAGAAAAGTTCGGAGAGCTTGCAGGCTTTGCTCAGGAATATCTTTTCTACTATGCAAGAGAACAGAAGATAAACGTTGATTAAATGAAGGAAAGTACGACATTATGGGTTCGGGGTACGAGGTTCGAGGCTCAGGGGGGACGGGTTAGGAATATCCTGTCCTTCCTCGAACCTTAAACCTCGTGCCGTAAGGATGCTTAGCATCCTTCTATTAGGGGGGTACACATTGATCTTATTAGGTTCTATAGTAAATGCAGCAGCAATATTCATTGGCGGAGCAGCCGGCAGCATACTGAAAAGAGGAATATCGGCGCGTTTCAGCAGCTTGATAGTGTCGGCACTGGGCTTGCTTACTCTTGCCCTGGGTATGATGTTTGCAATTGAATCAAAGAATATAATGGTTGTCGTATTCAGTTTGGTGATAGGCTCAGTTCTGGGGGAGTGGATAAACATTGAGAAAAAAATGAGTGCTTTGGGCGATTATGTTAAGGACAAGCTCAAAGCAGGGGAAGGCAATTTCGCAGAAGGCTTTGTAACAGCCAGTTTGCTGTTCTGTGTAGGCTCGATGGCAATAATGGGCTCACTGCAGAGCGGCCTTATGAATGACCATAAAATATTATATACCAAGGCTGTAATGGATGGAGTAACAGCCGTTGTTTTTGCATCCACCCTCGGAATAGGGGTCGCTTTGTCCTTTATGCCGGTTTTGCTGTACCAGGGAGCAGTAACGCTGCTTGCTTCTGCCATAGCTCCATATCTCGGCAATGCCGTCGTGACAGAGATGACTGCTGCAGGGGGGATACTACTTGTAGGAATAGGTATAAGCATACTGGAGATAAAGAAGATAAAGGTTGCAAACATGCTTCCGTCTATATTCATGCCAATAATACTGATGCTTTTTATGTGATTTAAGAAATAATGAGAAAATAGTATAAAAATAGAGGAAATTGAATATAATACTCAATGGTATCTGTAAATTGCTATAAATGGCTGATTTTGGCCTGTATGACAATTTGATAATGTAATTCCCTTTAATTAATATAATAAGTGTAATTAGCACTCAACTAAAGTGAGTGCTAATAAGAAAAAGTAGATAATATTTTTAATAAGAAACTTTTAAGGAGGGTTATGCATGAATATCAAACCACTGGGCGACAGAATCATAATCAAGGTAATTGAAAGCGAAGAAACAACAAAAAGCGGTATAGTGCTTCCGGGTACTGCAAAGGAAAAACCGATGCAGGGAGAGGTACTTGCAGTAGGCTCGGGAGAAATGGTGGATGGCAAGAAGATTCCATTGGAGCTTAAGGTTGGAGATAGGGTCATATACTCGAAGTATTCCGGAACAGAAGTCAAGATGGACGGCAATGAGTATCTGATTGTCAGACAGAGCGACATTCTTGCAGTAATTGAATAATTAGGAGGGAATTATAGATGGCAAAACAGATTAAATATGCAGAAGAAGCAAGACGTGCACTTGAAAGCGGTGTAAACCAGCTTGCCAATACAGTTAAAATCACGTTGGGACCAAAGGGAAGAAACGTAGTTCTGGACAAGAAATTCGGTTCACCCCTTATTACCAATGACGGTGTTACAATAGCAAAGGAAATAGAGCTTGAAGACCCATTTGAGAATATGGGAGCACAGCTTGTAAAAGAAGTTGCTACAAAGACAAATGATGTAGCCGGAGATGGAACCACAACAGCAACACTGCTCGCACAGGCAATAATAAGAGAAGGCCTCAAGAATGTTGCAGCAGGTGCAAATCCTATGATAATAAAGAAGGGCATCAGCAAAGCTGTTGATACGGCTGTTGAAGAGCTCAAGAAGATTTCAAGGCCTATCGAGAGCAAGGAAGCTATCGCACAGGTTGCATCCATATCAGCTGCTGACGATTCCATAGGCTCGCTTATCGCCGAAGCAATGGAAAAGGTAGGCAAGGACGGCGTTATAACAGTAGAGGAATCCAATACCTTCGGAACAACTCTTGATGTCGTTGAAGGAATGCAGTTTGACAGAGGTTGTATTTCATTGTACATGGTTACCGATACAGAAAAGATGGAAGCGGTACTGGACGATCCATATATACTTATTACAGATAAGAAAATATCAAACATACAGGAACTGCTGCCTGTTCTGGAACAGATCGTTCAGCAGGGCAGAAAGCTGCTCATAATTGCTGAAGATGTTGAAGGCGAAGCATTATCGACCCTTATCATCAACAAGCTCAAGGGAACCTTTACATGTGTGGCTGTAAAGGCACCGGGATTTGGCGACAGAAGAAAGGCAATGCTTGAAGATATCGCAATACTTACAAACGGACAGGTAATCTCAGAGGAGCTTGGCCTGGAGCTTAAGGAAACTCAGTTGAGCCAGTTGGGTAGAGCAAGACAGGTAAAGGTTCAGAAGGAAAATACAATCATCGTTGACGGTGCAGGGGATGCAAAAGCTATAAAAGACAGAATAAAGATGCTCAAGGCTCAGATTGAAGAAACAACTTCAGATTTTGATAGGGAAAAGCTTCAGGAAAGGCTTGCAAAGCTTTCCGGCGGCGTAGCTGTAATCAAGGTTGGTGCTGCTACCGAAACAGAACTGAAGGAAAGAAAGCATAGGATAGAAGATGCTCTTGCAGCAACCAGAGCTGCTGTAGAAGAAGGTATAGTACCTGGCGGCGGAACTGCTCTTGCAAACACAATACCAGCTGTAGATGCACTTATAGCCGGCGCAGAAGGCGACGAAAAAACCGGTGTCAAGATAGTTAAGAGAGCTCTGGAAGAGCCTGTAAGACAGATTGCAGAGAATGCAGGGCTCGAAGGCTCGGTTGTAATCGAGAAGGTTATGGCAAGCAAGCCTGGAGTAGGCTTTGATGCTTTACGTGAAAGTTATATAGACATGATCCAGTCCGGTATAGTTGACCCGACAAAGGTAACCAGATCGGCACTGCAGAACGCAGCTTCCGTTGCAGCACTGCTGCTTACTACAGAAAGCGTAGTTGCAGATCTTCCCGAGAAGGAAAAGCCAATGATGCCAGGCGGCGGCATGGGCGGAGACATGATGTATTAAAAAAGTGACAAAGGTATAAAAAAGCTGTGGCTAACTTAGCCACAGCTTTTCAAATTCATATAGCGGAAGAGGCTTGCTGAAGTAGAAGCCCTGTATTATGTCACAGCCTCTGTCCCTCAGAGTCCCATACTGTTCTATCGTTTCAACACCCTCCGCGGTCACACTCAATCCAAGGTTATGACCCATTGCAAGAATACTGGATACTATTGCGGAGTTCTTGGGATTTTCATTTATATCACATATAAAGCTCCTATCTATCTTCAGGGTGGTAATCGCAAAATTCTTCAGATAGTTCAGGGAAGAATAACCGGTTCCGAAATCATCAAGGGCTATCCTTATGCCCATCTCCTTAAGCTTTTCAATAATAACAGTGATATATTCAGGGTTCTTTACTGCGACGCTTTCTGTGATTTCCAGCTCCAGATACTCAGGGGAAAGCCCTGTTTCCTTTATGATATTGGCGACCATATCTATGAAATCCTCCTGGATAAGCTGTACGGCAGAAAGATTGACCGATATGCAGATCGGCTTGTTGCCCGATTCTTGCCAAAGCTTGTTCTGCATACAGGCTGTATAGAGCACCCATCTGCCTATTGGGATTATCAATCCGTTGGCTTCTGCAACAGGAATGAACTTAAGCGGGCTTATCATTCCAAGCTCGTGGTGGATCCACCTTAGAAGCACCTCGCAGCCTGCCAGCTCCCCCGTTGAAGCATCGACCTGAGGCTGATAGTGCAATAAAAACTCACCATTGTCCAGTGCATGGTGCATGCTGCTGTCAAGGTTCATCTGCTCCAGAAGCCGGGCATTCATTGAAGGATCATATATGACATAGTTGTCTCTTCCCTTAAGCTTGGCCTTCTGCATTGCAGAAAAGGCATTCTTGAATAATACCGAGCTGCTTTCCCCGTCCTCCGGGTAGAAGGCCATCCCTGAACAGGCTGTAATATAGAACCGGTGCTCATCTATGAGCCAGGGCTGCCTGATGATATCACGGATTTCACCGGCCAGCTTCAAGGCATCCTCCTTTTTTGCAAAGCCCTTGAAAAGGATCGCAAATCTGTCTTCTCCCATATGGGAAACAACATATCCATAGTCCGAAAGGTAGCTGATCTTATCTGCCAGATTTTTTAACAGCTTGTCCCCTGAGCTATGCCCAAGGGTATTGTTTATGCTCTCAAATTTGTCGATATCAAATATCATGACAGCCAGGCCGGAGTTTTCCCTTGAAGCCCTCGACAGCTCGATATCCAGGCTTGTATTGAACAGCGTCCTGTTGGGAAGACGGGTAAGGGGATCGTAATAGGTAAGGCTGATTATATTGTCCATCATTTTGTTGAAGCTTCGTGCAGCATCTCCGATCTCATCATTGGTATCAATAGCAGACCTTGTGGAAAGATCTCCCGAGGCCGCGCTCATGAAAAGCTCCTTCAA
>JAEXXN010000573.1 GCA_023405875.1 Bacillota bacterium
ATCCAGCATATTGACAATATTGGTGTAACTCATCTCATACTGAAGGGTGAAACCCACAAAGTCAAAGCTGTCGATATAATCCCTGCTTTCCAGGCCAAAAAGTCTGATGTTATTTTTTCTCATTTCCTCTTCCATATCCGGCCAGGGAGCAAAAACTCTTTCGCAGAAAATATCCTTCTGATCATTCAGAAGGTGATACAATATTTTCATTCCCAAATGCGACATTCCCACTTCATATACATCGGGAAAGCAGAAGGCAAATCTTATGGCTGCTTCCGAGGCATCCTTATGTATGCTGTTCCACTCGGTTCCTATGTACCTTCCAGGCTTTTCAACCCTTGGGAGCAGCTCCTCATATATATACTCCTTGATATTCTCGTATTTCATTTGTTCCTCCAACGCTTGCAGTGTACTGTCTGCCATAGCAAAATTATCACTATTATATTATTACATAAAAATACTATATAATTCTACTATATATTTAATATTTGTCCAATCCTACCGTAGTACCCGTATCTTAGCAGTCCATCCATTATTTCCTTCTCACTCAGCACTCTTTTTATCTCACCTGTCCTGTCAACTACCTGGATATAGCAGAGGGTGACGGGGCTCAGACGGTTTACCGCCCAGCTAATGGGTGTATCCTCCCCGGCTTTTATATACCTTTTCCTTATCTTGTTGCAGTCTGTCCATGTCTGTTTGATACTGTTCCCTGTGAACAGATAATAATATGAACCGAACTTTTCTGCCTTTTCTGCCCCAAGGTATATAAAGGTTGCTGCCACTATCAGAGCCGCACTTCTGCTCCCCGCAAGAAGCATATGGATGTTGCAGCCGATAAGTATAAGGGCGGCTGCCTTTCCCAGCAGTACCAATATTCTTGTTGCCTGCCTGAAGCCCATAAAAAAGATCATTATATTCCTCGCTATTTTGCCTCCGTCCAGCGGAAGCACCGGCAGCAGATTGAAGGCACAAATGATCAGGTTGATACCTGCGGCGAATTCAAACAGCTCCGACCAGCTCTTTAAAAAATGGCACAGCAAAGCCAGCGCAAGGCTTACCAAAGGCCCTGCAGCCGAAACCACCGCTTCGGCTGTACCGCCGAGCTTTGACAGCTCTTCCATTCTCGCCACCCCCCCATAGGGAAACAGCTCTACCTCATATACCTCTATCTTAAGCTTTTTTGCCGTTATAACATGTCCCGCTTCGTGAAGCACCACGCTTGCAAACAGTATCAACGACTGCTGCAGCCAACCAATAAAATAACTTGCAAACAAAAAAAGGATAAAAAACACATTCAGTTTTATCCTCACAATGTGACCCCCAAAAACAAACAGTCAAAATTTAATTCCAATTATGCGCAGACGCTTCTATTGTGTTTCACCAAGCAATTCCATAGGACTGACAGGTGTTCCTGTATCCTTTATCTCAAAATGCAGATGAGGTCCTGAGGTAAGCCCTGTATCTCCCACCTCGCCCAATATGTCTCCCTGGTTGACCTTCTGCCCCTCTTTGGCGCTGATCCTGTAGCAGTGGGCATATACGACCTCGTATTTACCGCTCTTTACTACCACATACCTTCCATTGATATCATCCTCACCAACCTTCAGCACACTGCCCGCTGTGGATGATTTTATCGGGGTACCTATTTCAGCGTCGATATCTATTCCATTATGCATCTTCACTGTCTGGAAAACCGGATGTACCCTTTCGCCGAATTCCGAGGTTATCACACCTTCCACCGGCATTATGAAGCTTGGATTATCCTCAAAGCTTTCAATACCGACCTCAGCTATGCCCAGATTTTCCTTTGTTTCTGGTATTATATTCCTGAAATCCGAAAAGGTTCCAAGTACATTTGAAAAATCCATATTCCAGTTCAGTGTGGTTTTTATTCCTTCTGATATTGTATTTGTAAAATTGATATTCACATTGTTGATCAACAGTATTACTGCAATGGTTACAAGAGATATGAATGATTGCAGCAGGAGCTTGTCAAGATAAGTCTTCTCATTATACCTCCTGGTCCTGAGACTGCTGCTGCCGAATTTTTTATATTCCTTTATATATTTGGGCCTGGGAATATTCTCAAAGTTATTGTTATTCATATATTCTCTCCTCCATTGTTCTTCTTGATGACTTTTGGTTTTACTTATTTATATTAAAAACCCGGAGTATTTATGTCCAAAAAAAAAAATTACCCGGGCAAGCCTGCCCGGGTATCATTTGATTATAACAAGATTTCAATAAGGGTTTTTGCAGACTTGCAAAAACCTACTCTAGCGTTTCAACGAGGCGGGAGATATGCTCACCCCCTGTTGGACAACGAATTCGGTATCCCCCACCTATAAAAGGTGGGGGACATATTTAGACTCGTTATAATTTGCTGTTGTCCTTCATTCTTTTTATGGGGATGTTGGCAACCAGAGCAGGGACTGTAGAATCATCAATGTCCCTTTTGGTCCTGGTAAGCTTTATTTCAAGCCCCTGTTCATCGATCTCCATGTAATCAGATATAACCTTTATCAATTCTCCCTTTATCATTTCCAGAAATTGAGGAGATACATTAGCCCTGTCATGGATCAAAACCAGCTTTAATCTTTCCTTGGCTATATCTTTGCTGCTGTCATTTCTGCCAAATAACTTAAACAAGTCCATAACTTACACCTCTCCCCCTACTTTTTTTTGTTTAATCCAAACAGCTTTGCCACCTTTGTAAAAAAGCCGTCATCAGATTCCAGATTCATAAATGGAACATCTTCTCCCATTATCCTTTTCACAATATTTCTGTAGGCTTGTCCTGCAAAGGACTGATCTATCGCTATTGCAGGCTCACCCTTGTTGGTGGATACCACGATCATATCATCATCCGGAACTACTCCCAGAAGGTCAATTGCAAGTATATCGATCATGTCGTCAATATTCATCATATCGCCGCGTTTGACCATGTCCATCTTTATCCTGTTTATTATCAGCATAGGGTTCCTGAGGCCGCTGGATTCCAGAAGTCCTATTATCCTGTCGGCATCTCTTACGGCTGATATCTCAGGTGTTGTGACTACAATAGCCCTGTTGGCTCCTGCTATTGCATTCTTGAAGCCCTGCTCTATGCCTGCCGGGCAGTCCAGGATAACATAGTCGAACTCTTCAGTCAGCTCTGCCGTAAGCTTCTGCATCTGGTCCGGGTTGACTGCATTTTTATCCTTTGTCTGTGCTGCTGGAAGTAAAAACAGATTGGGATATCTTTTATCCTTTATAAGGGCTTGTCTTAATCTGCAAACCCCATCAACAACATCAACAAGATCATATACGATCCTATTTTCCAGGCCCATCACAACATCAAGATTCCTGAGACCGATATCAGCGTCGACCAGGCAAACACTCTTGCCTTTAAGCGCCAAACCGGTCCCTATATTTGCAGTGGTGGTTGTCTTTCCGACTCCACCCTTTCCCGACGTAACTACAATTACTTCACCCATTATATTACCTCCATTAATTTTTGAATATGCGCATATATTACTCTATATATAGGCTGCATTAAAGAAAGTCACGGAAGCGTTAGGCAGCCTATGAAGTCAAGGTATATGCTTTTGCAATATTTGAATTTTGATATAAGATGTTTATTGCAAAACATATAGCTTACCTGTTTCTCAAATAAGGCTCGACAACTATCATCCCCTGCTTTACCATTGCTATCTCCGGATTGTTGTACTTGCTGCCCTTTCCGTCAGGAGCTCTTGTTATTATGTCTCCGATACGCAGTTGTGTCGGCTGCATTTTATAAGCAGCAATAAACGCGCTGTAATCGCCGTTTGCTCCGGCCTGAACCACTCCCCGCATGTTTCCCATTATAATAACCGACCCCTCGGCTTTGATATGGGCACCGGGATTAACGTCGCCTACGACTACCACGTCACCTTTGTACTGGATAAGCTGCCCTGACCTTATTGTTGCCCTTACCACAAGGGATTCTCCCTTATGTACATTTTCAAAGGGAAGCTGTTCCAGCATTTCCGGTTTTTTTAATTCATAGGCCTCGGTTCTGATATCGTAATCCTTGTCATAGCGCTCTACAACCGTCATACCATATTCCTGCTCTATTACTTCCTTCAACTCATCAAACTCTTCCTGCGTCAGCTTCTTGCCCTTGAAGTTCATTATCCTGGCGCCTTCAAAAAACCGTTTGGAGGGTTTGATTTTCTTATCCAGATTGTATTTTATGGTATCCAGGTCCATTTCTTCCTTGAGTATTATGTATAGTCCTTCTTTTGTCCCCTTGAATATAACTGCGTTTTCAGCCATGGAAATACCCCCGGTCACATATATTGATTAGTGCATATGAGCCTTGTATATATTTATTTATAAATAGCCATATACTAAATTCTTCACAATTGCTGTAATTCCTTCTTTTTCGGGAAAAAAAGTACGCCAGGCTCATATTCCGGGCGTACTTTTGGGCTTATGGTATTATTTCATTGTCTGCATATAAATTATCCTTTGGTTCATCAGCGGCCAGATACCCTTCTATAATCGCCCTTGCTACAGGGGCAGGATAATTACCGTGACCTCCCTGGAATATCAGGACAGCAACTGCAATCTCAGGCTTTTCATAAGGAGCAAAAGCTACAAACCAGGCCTGGTTGTCATTGCCCTTACCGGCCTCAGCAGTACCTGTCTTACCGGAAATGACGACCTTGCTGCCTATAAAAGCGCTTCTGGCCGTTCCTCCCGGTTCATTGGTAACAGCATACATGCCCTTCTTTATTGCATCAAGGTTCTCCGGTGAAATCTCCATCTGATCTGCTATTTCAGGCTGATTGGACAGCTTGACCTCACCGTCATAGCCTATCACTTTGTCCACAAGGTATGGCTTATATCTTGTTCCCCCATTCAGCAGGGTAGCCAGTGCACTGCTAAGCTGAAGAGGAGTTACCTTGTTGTCGCCCTGGCCGATTGTGGCATTCAGCACCTCACCGGGCTGATACTTGCTGTCGCCTATATATTTTATAATTCTGTTAACTGCTTTGGAATCGGAGACTCCCAGCTCCTTGAGCCTTGTCCTGATCTGCCCTGTACCGGGACTATTGTCCATATAACCCTTTATCTCATCCCGTATCTTCTGGTCCTTGATATCCAGATTATTTATGAGGTAGTTCTCCAGGTACCTTTTATAAAGTGCCTTTTTATTCCCCGGACCCTCCACACTGCCTTTATATTCCGACGGCAGCTCGACGCCGGTTTTTTCTCCAAATCCGAATTTCGCTGCATAATCTTCAAATACCTTTCCGCCTATTCTTCTGCCTACTTCAAAAAAGAAATAGTTGCAGGAATTCCTTATTGCAAGTCTTACATCCTGATTATAATGGGGCCGGCCTGTTGATTTGAAAATCGAGCATGAGGGCGACGTTCCCGGTATTGCCGTGTAATAACCCTTGTCATATATAGTCTCGGTACGGGTGATTGCTCCCGATTCCAGGCCTGCCACAGCACTGAACATTTTCATTGTAGAGCCCGGAGGGAGAGCAGCTGATATTGCGTTATTCATAAGCGGCCTAGGTGCATAAACGTCTTTGCTGGAAGGCATCAACATTTCCCAATCCTTATTGCTTATTCCTGCTGCAAAAAGGTTCGGATCAAATTTTGGTTCACTGGCCATGACCAGTATTTTCCCCGTATTAACGTCTATTGCCACTGCTGCGGCTGAGGTTGCATTTGGATAAGGCTTATCCTTGCCCACACCACTTCTTATTTCTTCCATTGTTTTTACCAGGGTATCCTCAGCAAGCTTCTGAAGCTTTGCATCAATGGTAAGGAAAACTGTAGCCCCTGGAATAGGGTCCAACTCATTTACAGTATTTATGAGAGTTCCATTAACATCTACCTCAATCTGTCTTGAACCATCGGTGCCTTTAAGGTATTGCTCCATCGAGCTCTCAACACCAGACTTTCCTATAAGGTCCTGCGGAGTATAACCCTTTTGAGAGAGCTCCTCAAGCTCACTTCCTATTTTATTCATATACCCTATGATGTGGCTGGCAAAATCATTGCCTCCATAAGACCTGATGGGCTTCTGGATTATTTCCACCCCGGGGAGGAAAATTTTGTTTTCTTCTATCTTCGCCCTGGTTTCCATCTTTATATTTGAGGCTATTTCCACCGGCTCGTAAGCCTTATACCTGTTTTGACCAACCAGGTACTTCACTGCAAGTATTTTTTTTGCTCTTTCATCATCATACGCATCTCTGGGTATTTTATATTTACTGCATAATGAATCAAACACCTCTTCGGCAGTTGACCCGGCTTCAAAACCGTTGCTCTGCTTCCATTTTACCTCAGACTTCCAATAGTCGAACTGAAAATCTATGATATCAAATGGAAGCTCTACGTTATTGTCATCCTTTAATATTTCGAAAGCTTCCAGG
>JAEXXN010000050.1 GCA_023405875.1 Bacillota bacterium
TCTTGAAGCATCGCCAAAGGAATCGCCAATAGCAAGGCCGCTTATGCATCCTGTCGCCTTACTCCTGGCAAGGTCTTTGTCCGCTCTCAAATCAGCTGTTGTAATCATAGCTTTCCTCCTTAAAATATAACTCTCTTCATAGCTCTTCTATCGATAAGTTTCCGAAGCCGCATCTCCCCAGCCCATACATCGCATAGCCCGCCATTCCGTAGGCATGGGTGCCGTCCTTCACCTGGAGCAGCTGTTTGCCGTCTACAAAGAGAGTAAGGCTTTCTCCTTGGGCCACCAGCTTAACGAAGTATTCCCTGCCGTATTCCCGTTCAAAGGGGCAGAAAGCCAGCTGCTTCAACCCGTTGTTGTTACAGAGTATAGCAGCGCCGTCATCGGTGAACCCGCCGTAATAACCCCTCAATGCCCCCTGTACCCTGGCGGAAATCAGGTGGCTTTTTCCGGTATATGGAGTGATCCTGCCGGTGACTCTTACATCGGTCATATGATAATTGCCGGTCATTGCCTCAGCGTGATCAAGGCACATGGCTTCCATAACGCCCTTCTCTATTTCCCAGGCCCCATGGTTATGGGAAAATGGCGTAATGGAGGCAAACTCCTTCTTCTGCTTTGAAATATCTATTGTATAGCTTGCCTTGCCGGTTACAGAAAAATCGTCGATATACAGGCAGCCCATATCCTTGTTCTTGTCAGGAGAATTTGCTTCAAAGAGCAGCCCGATCTCATCCACCATGGCGCCATCAAGCTCAGGAATGGTAAATCTTATATTATTCCAACCCGCTTCTTTTATAACCATCCCTCCGAGCAGGATGTCCTGTTTGGTTGAAGAGTTGCGTACATAGGGGTTCAAGATAATACTTTCACCGCTGTAGCGGTCGGCATAAACCATCATGGATACAGTCTGCCCCGGATAAGCAGTGGGTGAAAATACCGGCATATAACGCTCATCGTCAAAGTCCTCCCTGCGATAGAAGGGCTTGTAATATATCTTGCATTTCTGTCCCCTGGACATACGGTCAAAAAGTATTTCCGCCGAACCGCTGCCGGTGTATGCTCTTTCCCTTGAATGCCTCAAGGAGCAGCCTGTTTTGTTTGAAAGCCTGAGATTATGGGTGGAGCCAGGCAGCTCAAAGTCAAAATGCAGCTCTCCTGCCTTTACGCTCTTTGCCAGGCTATCGGGGGCGGCTTCCCCAGCCAGCCTGTAGCCCAGCAGCGCCAGTTCCTTGGAGTAGGTGGGTATATCCAGTATATTGAGATAACCGGAAATCCCCGAAAGCACCACACTGTCGTTCATAGGAGTCCTATAATGGGGTGCAATGCCGGAGGGTCCAAAGGCAACGCCCATGATGGTCCCTACGTTTCCCGCGTTGCAGTCGGTATCCCAGCCGCACATGGTTGCGATTTCAATGGTGCGGTTGAAATCCCTGCCGTAAAGCATGGCAAGCACGCATACACCGGCATTGGGAATGATGTGGCATACTCCCGTATACTTATCGTAGCCCCAGTTATCCTGAAGGTATTTCAGGCAAAGCCGGAAATCCTCCGGGTTTTCCCTGTGGAATTCACATACCGCCTTTACGACCTTTGCATAGGTACAATCCTCCGGAATCTGCGAAAGCCCCGCATCTATAAGTTCGTCAACCTCAGAGGTTTCATAAGCCGCCGCTATACATGCAGCTATAAAGGCCGCTCCGTATATGCCGTTCCTGTCGTGGGACACACTGGCAGCTATAGAGGCATATTCCGCAGCCTTCTTTATATTTCCGGGAAATACAAGTCCCCAGGTGTCTATGAATATCTGCCCGCCTATCTGTTCCGCCATTATCATACCGTTGGTTGCGGCAGAACCGGACAGCGGCGCAGGCATACCATTCTTCAGGTTGAGGTATGCGGTGTGCTCGGTGCTTACGCCATAGCCTCCCCACCAGAACATGCCCACACCCTCCCTGGCATAATTCAGCCAGGCATTTGCCACATCCCCGGGAGTCAATTCCCTGTCACGGGCATCGTCATATAATGCGCGTATAAAGAATACCGGGCCGTTTACATCATCGTCGGCCGCAAAGTTCTTAAAATCCTTCACATAGCCTCTGATATCGCCGTAAAAACGCTCAATCCGCTCACTTGTCCAGGCAGTAGGCTCAACCGGGGCGCCAAGGCGTATGCCTGCATTCATTCCCAGAAAGCCTCCATAGGTTTTTTCGAGATAATTGTTTGGAATCATATTACACCTCATTATGTTGGTCGATATTTATGGAGTACCTCCCCCCATAGATTTGTTACAGAGGGAGGTACTAAATTTCTACTTCAGTTGTTCTTCAAGATACTTGCTTATTTCGTCCCCGCCGGCAGCATTCCACTTTACAATGAACTCATCAAAGCTGTCTACGCTCTTTACTCCTCTGATGATGTCTGTGGAATACTCGGTATAAAGCTTCTCCATCGCATCCTTCAAAGGGAGCAGGTCGTTGGGGAGCACTACGTTGACATCGCTGTAATAGTATTTTGTTGCCGCATCAAGGGAGTCGATTGCAGGGGCAGTAAGAACCTCTCCGGTTATATTTGCCGTGTCAAGACCGTTCATTGTAGGCCAGAACTTTGACCACCATTCCGGGAACTTGTCTGTCAGGGCGATCTTTCCGTCTGCTTCTGTATAGTGTATGTCCTTCAGCCCAAGCTTATCGAATTTTCTGCCCTCCGGTCCCGCCATGTATTCCAATACTGCCCAGGCAGCATCCTTGACCTTGGAGTCTGCGTTGATTGCAAAGCCCCTGGATTCCTTAGTTACGTCAATTGACTGGTACGCCTGGGATACTCCCTTGGCTGCAGGCAGAACTGTAAGCGCTGCCGCTTCTCCATTGGTCTGGATCATCTTATTGTTGTATACATTTACCACATCACCTGCAGTACCTGATACAAAGCCTGCCTTGCCTTCATAGAAGGCCTGCTCCATTGTATCCCACTGCTTTGTAACATATTCCTTGTCCAGCAGGCCGTCCTTGTACAGCTTGGCGTAGTAAGCAAGCTTATCCTTTTCAAACTGTGTAGCCTTTGAATAAATATATTTGCCATCCACCTTCATAACGGTGCCTGTTACGCCGAAGGCATGGTTGAATACGCTGTCCAGCTTGAGTATGGTTCCGTCTGTGGTTATGGGGTATTCGCAAAGCTTCTTGTCCTTCATTTCCTTGAACATTGCATAGTAGTTGTCAGGAGTCGGGTTTTCCAGCAGTGCTTTGCTGCTTTCGAGGGAGTTGAACCAATCGCTTCTTACAACAGGTATCTGAACCCTTGCAGGCGCCAGCCAGAGCAGGTAAGGATAGTTCTTCACTGCTTCGGTATTGTGGCTCTGCATGATTGCTTTTACATTGGTTGAGCTATTGATATAGGATGTAAGGTCCTCAAGCATACCCTCCTGCGCAATGGGAAGGTCTCCGCCCTGGAAGTATATAAGGTCAGGAGCTATCTGCCCTGTTCTGAAGGCTATCGGC
>JAEXXN010000003.1 GCA_023405875.1 Bacillota bacterium
GGCTTGGGATTTCAGCAAAATATCAAGAAGCCGGAGAATCAGCAGAAGATGAGACAATACTCATTCTCAAGGCTAATCTGAAAGCTGCCGAAGCTCAATATGAAGAGTCGAAAAGGCAGTTGGACAATAACAGGGCTCTATATGAAGCCGGAGCAATAAGCCTGGATGCCTATAAAAGCTCAATTGCAAAGCTGGCTGCCGACGAAGCCGGCTTGGAAACGGCCAGAAATAATCTTGCCCTTGCCGAAAAGGGTGTCTCAGATAACGTAAAAAAACAGTTTGAAGCTCAGCTTTCAGAGCTTCAGGCCACCCTTGAGCAATTGAAGCTGAGATCCGGCGATATGACTGTAAAATCCCCTATGGACGGACTGGTGATGTCTGTAGAAGTAAAAGCGGGCAATATAGTACAAGCAGGGACCAAGCTGTATGATATAGGAGGAGATAGCGGTTATTATTTTGAAAGCAATGTACTTATTGAGGATCTGGAGGGAGTCCAGGTCGGTTCCCCTGTAATAATAGAGGATGAGGATATAGGCATAAAGTCTGCAAAGGGAACAGTCAGAAAAATACATCCCAGGGCCGAAAGCGTCACCTCTGATCTTGGCATAGAACAGAAAAGGGTCAAGGTTGAAATTGACCTGGATAAACCGCTGGAGGGGCTGAGGCCGGGCTATGAAGCAACCGTCAGGATCATCACGCAAAGTAAGGCTGAGGCACTGCTGATACCAGAGAAGGCAGTCTTTGATTATCAGGGCAAAAGCCATGTATTTGTGAATGAAGGAGGCATAGCAAAGCTGAGAGCAATTGAAAAGGGCCTGGAGAGCGATGAGCAGGTTGAAGTGCTTACAGGGTTGAAGGAGAGAGAATTGGTAGTGCTGTCTCCGGATGATACCCTGGAGGAAGGGACAAAAATAAAATAAACACCATAGAAAAAGATGTTGATTGATAACCAACATCTTTTATTATACAAATATATTATTATCTTATTGCCCTGAAGACCCCTATGACCTTACCCAGGATAGAGAGCTCCTTGACTATTATCGGCATCAGGTACGGATTCTCAGGCTGCAGCCTGAAATAGTCCTTTTCCTTGTAGAAGGTCTTTACTGTAGCCTCATCATTAAGAAGTGCCACCACTATATCTCCATTTTTTGCAACAGCTTGCTGCCTTACTATAACATAGTCCCCGTCAAAAATACCTGCATTTATCATGCTGTCCCCCTTGACTATCAGCATAAATGCATCCTGATTTCCTACAAAATCAATGGGAACAGGGAAAGAGTCCTCAATATTTTCTTCCGCGAGTATGGGAAGACCTGCGGTGACCTTTCCTACAATGGGAAGCTCAACCATTTCTTTTCTTGCTACTATCGAACTGCTGCCGTCAAGTACCTCAATGGCACGGGGTTTAGTAGGATCTCTCCTTATATAGCCTTTTCTTTCAAGCCTTTCAAGGTGCCCGTGTACAGTAGAGGTTGATTTCAGCTTGACTGCATCACATATCTCTCTGACAGAAGGGGGATATCCCTTTTTGTTTATTTCCTTCTTTATAAAACTCAATACTTCAAGCTGTTTTTTGCTTAAATCCTCAATATTCATAACACCACTCCATTTTCTGCCCTAAGGATAAACATAGCATTTAATTAAAGTAATTATAACATATCATCAATAAAATTTCAAACATATGTTCGATATTCGGAAAATTTCAGTCCGGAATTTAGGCGCAATACTGTTGAAGCATTGCTGCTGCACGCTTTGAGCTATTCATCAAATATCCAAAAAAAATCTTGACACAGCACATATGTTCGTATAAAATGGAAACAAGAACAAACGTTCGCATTGGAGGTAATTATATGAAAAGATATGTTATTAAAAATAAATTCAGATTTTTTATTTCCATAAGTATGATTATGATCATTTCGATGTCTTCGGTTTTCATGGTGGTTGTAAACGCAAAGGAAAACAGCAAGGTTTCAATGGCTTCCGAATATGTGGAGGCAGGAGATACTATCTGGGGCTTGGCTGCAGAGCACGTTGGAGAAATGGATATAAGGGACTACATATCGGAGGTTATGGATATAAATGGCTTGGATGATGCAAATATCAAGCCGGGAGACCTTTTGTATTTTCCAATATATTAAAAACAGGACCGGTTTGCGGCCCTGTTTTCAGGATTACTTTATTACCAGATCCTCAATATCCTTCTTTATTATAGCAGTTCTTGTATTTTTGGTTATTCTTTTCATATTTTCCATTATAGCTATCAGCGGCTGATAGGTGTTCCCTATGGCAATTAATTTATCTTCATCCACTATTTCGCTTCTATCGCCTATAATAAGCTCATATTTTACAAGCTTGATCTCAAAGCCGTTGTGACGGGTCTCAAGAGTACAGTATGCTTTTACGGTTTCTTTCCCTTTATTGTCTGTACCGCTGAAAATCAGAATACTGTTATCTACATATTCAAAATGAAGCTCAGGTATTTTTCCTTCTTGTTCATCTATATAATCTGATAATACATCCTTAAGGCTTAATTCATCAACTACAATTGCACATTCGGAAACACCTTTTACAATATTCTCTGCACAATCTATCAATCTTTTGATGTTTTGGTAAAGCCATTTCTCCTTGTCTATCCTTTTTCCGAAGACCATTGTCCTTGGT
>JAEXXN010000004.1 GCA_023405875.1 Bacillota bacterium
GTATAAGGTATAGCGAAGAATGGAGAGCATAGGGATGAAAGATAGAAGGTTACTTCTGATATTGCTGCTGCTTGTATCATTTCTGGCCATAGCTTGTGAAAAAGCTGTGGAGCCGGATGAAACAGAAATCACCATAGAAAATGAAGAGCCTGTTGCGGGAGGAACGATCAATATGAGCTCGGTGGAACCAGGCTCTTTGAATCCGCTGCTCAGCAGAAGCAAGACTTACATAGATGTTTCAAAGCTTGTTTTTCAAAGTCTGGTGGAATATGGTCCGGACATAAAGCTTACTCCTGTTCTGGCACAGAGCTGGAGCTTTGAAGAGGGCTCCTCCAAATGTATAATAAAGCTGAAGGACAATATAGTCTGGAGTGATGGTGAAAGCTTTACTGCCGAAGACGTAAAATTTTCTATGGATACTATTAAAGCATCCGAGAATTCTATATATAAGAGCAATCTGGAGCATGTTTTTTCTTACAAGGTACGGGATGCTTCAACAATTGAAGTAGTATTCGACCAGCCCTTCGCCAATGCCATTGATATGCTCAGCTTTCCCATAATACCCAGGCATGTTTACAAGGCGGATCTGAATGCAGTACCGGTAGGTACCGGAATGTTCAAGGTATCCCAGTATGAAAAGCTGAAATCCATGGAGCTGGTATATAACGACAAGTGGCAGGGAGAAGGAAAGCCATACATAGAAAAAATAAAGGTTCTTTTTATAAATGATACCGAAGCTTTTTCCACAGCCTTTCAGTATAAGGAGCTGGATATTCTCAATACCACCTCCTATGACTGGGAAAAATACAGCGAAATGAAGGATGTCAATGCATATAAGTATTCAACCATGTACTATGATTTTATCGGGTTGAATTACAATAATCCCATTTTCAAGGATAAAGCGGTAAGAAAGGCAATACTTCAGGGAATAAACAGAAAATCCCTGGTTGATAAATATTTGCTGGGAAATGCGGTAGTGACTGACGTACCGATAAATCCCGTTTCATGGTTAAACAGCGGTGAGGCTCCCAAATATACTTACAGCAGGTCGGAAGCCCAGACTGTTTTGAAAGCCGCAGGCTTTGTAGATTCCAATAACGACGGCATGCTTGAAAGGCAGGTGGATGGGGCGGTTCAGGAGCTTAAGTTCACATTGCTGACAAATAGCGAGAATGAATTCAGAAGCAAAGCTGCCGAGGATATAAAGAAAAGCCTGGCTGAAATAGGCTTCCGGGTCGAGATAAAGCTGAGCACCTTTGAAGAGGTAAAGGCGGCTATAGATACAAAAGCCTTTGATGCGGTACTAACGGGCTATAATCTCTCAAATACCCAGGATCTGTCCTTTGCCTTCCACAGCACGCAAATAGAAGGCGGCACCAATTTCATGTCCTACTCCAATACTGAAGTGGATGCGATTTTGCAACAGGCATATACGGCGATAGATGAAGGGCAGAGAAAGGAATTATATAAAAGCCTTGAGAAGACCTTCAGGGAGGAAGTGCCGTGTATCAGCCTCTTCTTCAGAGATGCCGCAGTGGTTGTCAGGAACAAGATAAGAGGCGATATCAAGCCTGACGCAATGAATCCGTACAGGAACATACACCAGTGGTTCATACCGCAAAGCAAGCAGTAGCAGGGGGAAAACTTTACTCATTTAACAATTAGATTTCTATTGACATAAAGCTTATAAGGTTATATAATAGTCAATGTGACACAAGCGGTACAGCATAAATAGTGGAAACGCAGGCTTGTGCAACACTGGTTATATCCTCGGAAAATTAACAAACTCCAAAATGCGAGAGTGGCGGAATTGGCAGACGCGCACGTTTGAGGGGCGTGTGATTCCATCGTACGGGTTCAAGTCCCGTCTCTCGCACCAAAATGAATATAATCCGAACCATTTACCAGTCTTTCTGACTGAGAAAAGGTTCGGATTTATTTTTTATATTTATTGTCAAGCTTATTAATGATTTTGCAATAGAGATATATGGCAATTCCTTCAATTGTGATGAGTAGAATGTATTCTAACACCTTTTAGTGTTCCTTTCTTTTAGCTTTATGAATATACAAAACAAAACCTTTTGTCCATACAAGTGTCAGAGTAACTAAAATATCATCGGCGACACTCAGCCAAAAGTTATAGTGAACATACGTCAGCATACCGTTTTTTAATACTATGAATTCAAAAAGTAGAAAGCCGGCTACAAATACCAATACATGCAATAGCTTTAATTTCCAATTCCCGGGTATGAATTGGAAAAAAATAACGCCCATAGTGAATACTAAGCCAAAAGTGAAAAAAACGGAGGATTTCAATATCCATAATCCGGCATCATGTACATGATAAAAGTTTGAAATATCCCCTTCCGTATCATGGACTAATTGTAATATTACGGCTGTGATTCCTCCCCAAATGTTTATATTTATTTTTTTAAAATCAACAAGGGCGAAGAAAATGATCCATCCGATCACAAAACTGAAAAACCACTTATTTAACAGTATATCCTTTACCATATCCATTTTTGATTGAAAGACGCCTTTCATTTAGTATGTTATTAATACATGCCAAAGCTAACATATTAATAGGTATAGTATTAAAATACATAAATTTTTTCCAATAAATATACTCAATCATACCGTTTTGCCGGGATATTTGCAGCATTAATTGAAAAAAGAACATCCATACAGTAGAATGAAGCAGTTGCAAATAATAACTTTTGGGCAAAAACTGTACAAAAAGGATTCCCATTGTAAAAGATATACCTAAAAGAAAGATATTAACAGAATCTGAGAATAAAATAATTTTCGGTAAGCTTTCATCGACTCTCAAGTATTTAATAAAATCAAGTTTATTAAACGTAATATGCAACCACAGCCGGTAGATCAAACAAATAAAGCCTGCCCAAACATTCAGCCTAAAAGTATGCCAGTCAACCAGCAAAAGGAAAATAACAGTACTTATAAGAAAAACAAATAGCCATGGATTCAATAATAGACCTCCAATTTGTCTTTGGCTTTTAATAAG
>JAEXXN010000051.1 GCA_023405875.1 Bacillota bacterium
GAATTACGCTGGCTTTCTTGCCGCTGAATATTTGCGTTATTATCTCCATTATTGATTCTTCTTTTGCTGCTCCCGATATTTTCAGATACGCGCCAAGCATTACTATGTTGGCTATCTTGCCTACCCCAAGCTCGTTTGCTATATCATTTGCAGGGATATAATATACATTTATATCTTTTCTGGTTGCTTTCTGATCTATCAGGGAGCTGTTTACCAAAAGCGCTCCTCCGGGTATTACATCTTCCTCAAATTTGTCCAGTGAAGGCCTGTTCATTACTATAGCTGCCGTAGCTTCTGTAACTATAGGGGCTCCTATCGGCTCCTCAGATACTATTACGCTGCAGTTTGCAGTACCTCCGCGCATTTCAGGGCCGTAGGAAGGCAGCCATGACACATTCTTTCCTTCCTTAAGGGCTGCTTCAACAAGTATCTTGCCCATGGCCATGACCCCTTGTCCGCCAAAGCCTGCCATTATAACCTCATGTGTCATTATTTCACCTCCTCAGTATTTCTGAAGTTCCCCAGCGGGAAGTAAGGTATCATATTTTCTTCAAGCCATTTCAGGGACTCCACAGGAGTCTTCCCCCAGTTCGTCGGACAGGTTGAAAGTACCTCTACCAGTGAGAAGCCCTTGCCTTCCATCTGTACCTGGAAAGCTTTCTTAATGGCTTTTTTAGCCTGGATTATATGCTTTACATCATATACCGAAACTCTTTCTACAAATACAGCCTTAGGAATGGTCGCAAGCATTTCGCTTACACGGAGAGGCATTCCTGCGTGGCCTTCATCTCTTCCGTAAGGGGCTGTGGTCGCTTTCTGCCCTACCAGAGTTGTAGGAGCCATCTGTCCGCCTGTCATGCCGTAAATGGCATTGTTAACAAATATTGTTGTTATCTTTTCGCCTCTCATTGCCGCATGGACAATTTCAGCCGTACCGATTGAAGCAAGGTCGCCGTCACCCTGGTAGGTGAATACCGCTGATTCGGGATTTACCCTCTTTATACCTGTTGCAACAGCCGGAGCTCTCCCGTGAGCTGCTTCCTGCATATCACAGTTGAAATAGTCATATGCGAAAACCGCACATCCGACAGGAGCCACGCCTACCGCTTTATCAAGAAGCTTAAGCTCTTCCATGACCTCTGCCACAAGCCTGTGGATTATCCCATGAGTGCAGCCGGGACAATAGTGAAAGGTCTTGTCGGTAAGTCCCTTGGTCTTTTCAAATACAACTGCCATTATTTTGCACCCCCCAGTATCTTCTTTGCCTCTTCAGCAACAGCCTTAGGAGTCGGGAACATTCCGCCCGTTCTTCCATAGAAATGAACCGGCTTCCTTCCGTTTACAGCCAGTCTTACATCTTCAACCATCTGACCCATGCTCATCTCAACGGATAAGAACATTTTCACACTGGCTTGCTCTGCTGCTGCGGAAATTTCCTTGCTTGGATATGGCCAGAGAGTTATCGGCCTTATAAGTCCTGCTTTTATTCCTTCTTTTGCAAGTGTGTTTATCGCGTTTTTAACTATCCTTGCAGTTGTTCCGTATGCTACGAAAACCAATTCTGCACCATCCATATTGTAAGTCTCGACCTGGACCTCATTTTTTTCTATTTCTGCATATTTCTCAAATAAACGAAGATTATGCTCTTCACAATCGGCTGCTTCTATAAACAGGGAATTGATGACATTAGGCCTTCTTTCTCCTCTGGTACCCACTGTCGCCCAATTTTTCTCAGGCAGCTTCCGCTTCTTCACCTCGGTGAATTCAACCGGTTCCATCATCTGTCCTATCATACCGTCTCCGAGGATCAATACCGGATTCCTGTATTGGTCTGCTATGTCAAAGGCTTCCTGAACAAGGTCAACAGCTTCCTGTACAGAGGAAGGTGCAAGTACCACCAGCCTGTAATCTCCATGTCCGCCGCCCTTGCAGGCCTGGAAATAGTCCGACTGTGCCGGCTGTATCCCTCCCAGCCCCGGGCCCCCTCTTACTATGTTGACTACTACACAGGGAAGCTCTGCTCCTGCGATATAGGTTATACCTTCCTGCTTCAAGCTTATTCCAGGGCTTGATGAGGATGTCATTACCCTTGCTCCCGCACCTGCCGCTCCATAAACCATATTGATGGCAGCCACTTCGGACTCTGCCTGAAGGAAGCAGCCTCCAATCTGGGGCATTTTCATAGCCATATACTCAGGTATCTCATTCTGCGGTGTTATAGGATAACCGAAGAAAAATCTGCAGCCCGCTTTGATCGCCGCCTCAGCTATCGCCTCGTTACCCTTCCATAATTCCTTAGCCATTAAGCTCTTACCTCCCCTTTTTATCTTTCTACAGTAATCACGACATCAGGACACATTCTTGCACATGAAGCACAGCCTATACACTTTTCCATCTCCCTGACCGTTGCCGGATGATAACCTTTGACATTTATCTTTTCCTTATCCATAACAACTATCTTTACGGGACATACTGTGGTGCAAAGTTCACAGCCTTTGCAGCGGTTCTCATCGAAAGTTACCTTAGCCATTACTTACCCTCCTTATAATTCATATTAGTCTGTATATTGTAACGCTATGATTAATCCTCCCAGGGCTTCTTCATATATATATCCAGTGGGAATATCTCCCCCTGGATCCCCTTGGGAAGCATATCAACAAACTCTCTTTGTACAGCCACATACTTTATGGGTAGTCCCAGCACCTTTGAAACATCTTCACAGAGCTTCTGCCCTTTCATTATTTCCTCAAGGGTGGTGCTCCTGCAGAGGTGAGTATTGTTGACCAGCGCCGTAACCTTCTGCCTGGAGCTCTCTTCAATGGCTCTAAGGTAGCTAACCGCTCCGTCCACGGTGTTTGTCTGGTGCCTGTTGGCATTAAGGACAAACAGCATATCATACTCTTCCCTGTCAAAATACTCGTGATATCTGGCCAGAGCCCTTGCCCCCACCTTGTCTCCTCCCACATCCAGCACAACCTCGTAGGAGGTGTCCTGAAGCACCGAGAATATCTCCGGTGAAAGAGCGGGAATATCCCCCGACTTGCCTTTTATTGAGGAGGCTATTACCCTTATTCCTTCTTTAACAAAGGCCGGCTCGATTTCTCTTGAACGGAAATACGGATTTACTATGTCCAGGTCTACTATTGAGGTTTTCCTGCCTGTACGGGCGAGCCCGAAGGTGTAGTTGACAGCAAACTCGGTCTTTCCGCTTCCATAATGCCCTGTTATGATTCTGATTCTTTTTTCGTTGAACATATATAATCATCCTATCTGGTTTGTGGGTGTAGTAGGGGCGATTCATGAATCGCCCTTACGCATTTACATCAGCGCAAACTATTTATATTCCTTGGCAGCTTCCTCTTTGCGAAGTACCCTTAATCCGCCTTCGGCCAGGGCGATCATTTCATCCTCCCCGGGGTATATCCTGACATCGGCTATAAATGAAACCATTTCCTTTATCCAGCCAACAAGGAGCTTGTCGTATGCAAGACCTCCGGTCAGGCATATTGCATCCACCTTGCCTTCAAGTACGGCAGCGCAAGCGCCTATTTCCTTGCCCACCTGGTATGCCATCGCTTTGTATATCAGCTCTGCATTCTTGTCCCCGGCTTCTATCATTTTTACTACTTCCCTGCCGTCATTGGTTCCCAGGTATGCAACCAGGCCTCCTTTGCCGGCAATAAGCTTGTTCAGCTCCTCTATTGTATACTTGCCTGAGTAGCAGAGCTTCATCAGGCCGCTTACCGGCAAGCTCCCTGTTCTTTCCGGTGAAAATGGGCCTTCTCCGTTAAGGGCATTGTTTACATCAATCGTTCTTCCATTCTTGTGGGCCCCTACTGAAATACCGCCGCCCAGG
>JAEXXN010000070.1 GCA_023405875.1 Bacillota bacterium
TATTGTACAATGATGAGAGGTTAAAGGAATGGAGCAATATAAAAAGCAGTTGATGTCTAAAAACGGCAGGGTCACCATGCTGCTTGCAAGAGAGATGATAGGCTATCATGAAGGCTACAGGATAAAGACTGTGGGTGAATATGCCGAAAGCTTCGGGATGGGCAGGGGAACTGTGCAGTCGGCTTTGAAATTCCTGCAGGAGGCTGAGGCGATCGGATTGGAGTCCAGGGGGCATCTGGGTACTTATATTGATAAAATTGACTATAAAAAGCTTTGGAGTATTTCCGACCTGGGAACAGTAATGGGGGTAATGCCGCTCCCATATTCAAAGCGCTATGAAGGTCTGGCTACCGGCTTCTACAAGACCTTTGAAAAGGGAAAGGTTCCTTTCAGCCTGGCCTTTATGAGAGGAGCCAACAAGAGAATAGAAGCTTTGAACCTTGGGAAATATAATTTTGCGATAATATCGAAGCTGGCTGCCAGGCTGGAAATTGAGCGGTCCTCAAGCATTGAGGTCATTCATGAGTTTGGGGAGGGCAGTTATGTCGGAAACCATGTCATCATATTCAGGGATGGCGGTATAAAGGAAATAACCGATGGAATGAGGGTGGCGCAGGACCCGGCTTCCATAGACCAGTTCATTTTGACCTCCTATGAGTGTGAGGGAAAAAATGTGGAATATGTCACAACCCCATACAATCAGATATTGCAGAAGCTTAAAAACAATGAAATTGATGCAGCCATATGGAATGTGGATGAAATAGAAGAAAAGAACCTTAGCTTCAATACAGCTCCTTTTTCAAATTCCAGAACAAAAAGCATAGACAGGGAGGATACCATAGCGGCAGTCGTAGTAAGCAGGAATAGTCCGGAATTCAGGGATATACTCAGGCGCTTCATAGATTTCCGGGAGGTTGAGGAAATACAGAAAAAGGTTATAAATCAAGAGCTTATTCCCATATATTAAAAATTTATGCCAATATACAGAAAAATGTATATTGCGATTCGGAGGAATGCTATCATGGACCAACTACTGGCAGAAAGGCTGGATATCCTTGAGGCAGCAGGGGAGATCAGCGGTGAAGTAAGAGATGCCGTAATATTGTTTGCGCAAGGCTTTGAAAAAAAATACTCCCTGATGCTCACTGAAGAAAATGCGGCAATGCTGGTTACACATCTGGCCATGGCACTGGCCAGGATAAAAAAGGGAGAAGCGGTTGAGGCCATGGATGAGTCCTCTATGGAGGAAATAAGGCAGAGCGGCATATACAACGAGCTGCCGGAGCTTTATGAAATGCTTGAGAACAAATTAGAAATCAGGCTGCCGGATTCCGAAAAGGGATATATTGCACTGCATGCATGCGCTATTGCAGCGAAGCTGAAAGAATAAAGGAGGGAGCGGAAAAATGATTAGATTTGTAGTCGGCGGCCAGGTTGAAAAAGACAATATAGCCAAGCTGGTAAAAGAAATTGGGGGTGATATGGTAGAGGTACAGATAAAATCCGATTTGCATGCAGCCAATGATATAAAGACGGGCAAGGCTGATTATTATCTGGGTGCATGCCACACAGGAGGCGGAGGTGCATTGAGCATGGCCCTGGCTTTGCTGACGCGGGCCAAATGTGCGACCATCTCGATGCCGGGAAAACCGCCGAAGGAAGAAGATGTTGCAGGTGCGGTAGCTGAAGGAAAGGTAGCCTTTGGTTTTACCGGAGATCATTTTGAGATGTCGGTTGACCTTATTGTAAAGGAAATATTGAAAAAACAATAATAATTTAAAGGGGGATTACGATGAATATTATTCTTATTGCCCTGATCGGAGCGCTTGCAGCTGTCATGGCCAATATGGGCATTGCCGTTTTCAATGACGGGCTGAGGCCTATAATGCCGGAGCATATTGAGGGAAGAATGACCAGAAAAGAGCTGGCAGCGACATCCTTTGCCATGAGCTTTGGGTTGGTAATAGGCTTTGGCATACCATTTTCTTTAACAGCAAGTATTCTTTTGATTCACTGTATATTATTAGGCACAGACATAATAGGAACCTTTTCGCCCGGGGGTAAAAAAGGTGCGGTTATTGCCGGAGTTGCAGGCGCACTTTATGGGATAGGCATACTGCTGGGTCTGGAAAGTGTTGTTAAAGCCTTTGAAGCACTGCCGGTCAACTTCATGGGCAGTCTTGGCCAGGTCGGAGCACCTATTGTAATAGCTTTTGCAGCTTTCCCGGCATTGGCGACAGGCTACCAGTACGGCGCCAAAAAGGGCCTGATAAATCTGGCTGTTTCGGTTGTTGCAAGGCAGCTTGCCATTATACTTGGACCTATAAAAATGGGGACAGCTTCTATAACGATAAATCCTGAAGGTACAGCACTTATAGTAGGTATGATAATACTCCTTATATATGCAATGAGAGAAAAGTCTGAGGAAGAAGCTGTTGATCTGGTTTCAGTTTTCGGGGAAAGAGTAAAAAGGATCAAGAAAAATGCTCCTATCCTCATGGCAGCGGGCGCTTTGGTTTCGGCAGCGACAGCCGCAAACATGATGGCTGGAGACCCTATATCTCTTAACCTCCTGGCTGAAGGCAAAAATATTGATGCAGGCTTTGCCGCTCTCGCCAGAGGCATAGGCTTTATACCGTTGATAGCTTCAACAGCTATTGCAACAGGTGTTTACGGCCCCGTAGGCATGACCTTCGTATTTGCAATCGGCTTGTTTGTGAGGAACCCGCTTATAGCTGCCGTGCTTGGCGCAATTGTAATAGGCGCCGAGGTGCTTCTCCTTGACCAGATCGCAAGATTCCTTGACAGGTTCCCGGGTATAAGGAAGTCGGGAGATAATATAAGAACGGCCATGTCCAAGCTTTTGGAGATCGCCCTGCTGGTCGGCGGTATGAATGCGGCAAATGCAATGGCTCCCGGAATCGGCTTCTTTGTTGTTATAGGACTTTATATATTGAATGATATAGCAGGCAGACCGGTGGTGCGCATGGCTGTCGGTCCTATTGCCGCGATAGTGGTGGGCATACTTATAAACCTTCTCGCCCTTGCAGGCTTATTTACACCCCCGGCATAACCGATCAATCTGACGGACATATGGTTAATTTCCTCATAAGGCCAGGATATTTCTTGGCCTTATGAGAGAAAAGAGGTGTTGTTGTGGATACAATTCAAAGGAATCTGCTGCAGCAGATGAAAAGGCTGAATAAAGCAATGCTGAAGGCAATAGAGCTTGAGGGTAAAAGT
>JAEXXN010000071.1 GCA_023405875.1 Bacillota bacterium
CAGTATTGCAGTAGCTCACAACGGTAACCTGATAAATGCCGGTTCACTGAGGGAACAGCTGGAGGACCAGGGCATGATATTTACCACCACCATAGACAGTGAGGTAATTGCAAGCCTTATTGCCAGAAACAGCAGGAACAGCATAGAGGATGCCATACTTGATACTATGGATACCATCAAAGGCTCCTATGCACTGGTGATAATGACAAATGACAAGCTTATAGGAGTGAGAGACAAGCATGGACTCAGGCCTTTGGTAATAGGCAGGAGGGGAGACGGTTATGTACTGGCTTCCGAAACCTGCGCCCTTGATACCATAGGCGCAGCCTTTATAAGGGATGTAAAGCCCGGAGAGGTGGTAATCATTGAAGAAGGCGGATTAAGGAGCCTTCAGTGCAGGGAATCGGAAAAGCAGTCTGTCTGCATATTTGAATATGTTTACTTTGCAAGGCCTGACAGTATTATGGACGGTATAAGCGTATACCAGGCCAGGGAAAACGCGGGCAGGATACTTGCAGTGGAGCAGCCCGCAGAGGCGGATGTGGTCATATGTGTACCCGACTCGGGAACTCCAGCGGCAGTAGGCTATGCACAGCAGTCAGGGATCCCCTATGCAGTCGGACTGATAAAGAACAGATATATAGGAAGGACCTTTATACAACCCTCCCAGGTCACAAGGGAAATAGGGGTGGCATTAAAGCTGAATCCTTTGAAGGCAAATATTGAAGGTAAACGGGTAGTTATGGTTGATGACAGTATAGTGAGAGGAACTACCAGTAAAAAAATAGTACAGGCACTTAAGAATGCGGGAGCAAAGGAGGTTCATGTAAGAGTGAGCTCACCTGTAGTTACGCATTCCTGCTATTTTGGGATAGATACTCCTACCAAAAAGGAATTGGCAGGTGGCCTGGGACGTATAGAAACTATCAGGAAGAAGATAGGGGCCGACAGTCTTGGATACCTTAGCACAGAGGGCTTGCTGAAGTCGGTGGGCAGCAGTGGAGAAGGCTACTGCACCGCATGCTTCTGCGGCAAATATCCCATGGAAATATCCGGTGAATGCATAAACCATGGCTGTGGGAAGAAGTGAAGAAATTAGTTGATTGAGGTGTGATACTATGGATGAAAAATTAACATATAAGGCAGCCGGGGTTGATGTTGAAGCGGGTTATGAGACAGTCAGGCTGATAAAGCAGCATACCAAGCGCACTATGATACCCGGAGTGCTTGGAGAACTGGGCAGCTTCGGCGGGTTCTTCGAGCTTGCAAAGGACAGCTATAACAATCCTGTTCTGGTTTCAGGGACGGATGGAGTCGGAACCAAGCTTCAGATAGCCTTCATGACTGAGAAGCATGGCACCATAGGTATCGACTGTGTGGCGATGTGTGTTAATGATATAGCCTGTCACGGTGCAAAGCCTCTGTTTTTTCTCGATTATATAGGGACGGGAAAGCTGGAGCCGAGGATTGCGGCTGATGTAGTAAAGGGTATCTGCGACGGTTGTGTTGAAGCAGGCTGTGCCCTGATAGGGGGAGAAACGGCAGAGATGCCGGGCTTCTATCAGCAAGGTGAATATGACCTTGCCGGCTTTGCGGTAGGCATAGTAGACAAGGAAGCGGTAATAAACGGCTCCGGTGTCAGTGAAGGGGATGCATTGATCGGCATAGCCTCCAGCGGTATTCACAGCAACGGGTATTCACTGGTAAGAAAGCTTTTCTTTGATATAAACAAATATGATATAAATACAAAATTCGACGAGCTGGACTGCACCCTTGGGGAAGAGCTCCTTAAGCCCACAAAGATATATGTGAAAACTATACAGGAGCTTATCAAAAGACACAGGATAAACGGGATAGCCCATATTACCGGAGGCGGTTTCATTGAGAATATTCCGAGGACCATACCTGCCGGCCTGAAGGCAGAGATCAGGCTGGGAAGCTGGGACGTACCGCCGGTATTCAGACTGATGCAGAGGCTGGGAAGCATAGAGGAAAAAGAAATGCTCAACACCTTCAATATGGGGATAGGCCTTGTGCTGGCCGTCGATGCTGCCGAGGCGGAGGCTATCCTTGATACTCTTGGAAAGCTGGGAGAAAAGGCTTATACTATAGGCAGCGTCGTCAGGGGTGAAGGGGGCATAGGGTTTTGCGGAAGGTAAGAATTGCAGTCCTTGTATCAGGAGGAGGAACCAACCTGCAAAGGCTGATAGACTCTGTGGAAAAGGGCGGAATAAACGGAGAAATAGTGCTTGTGATATCAGACCGCGAGAATGCATATGCACTGGAACGGGCAAAAGAACACGGTATAAAGGCTGTTTATATTGACAGAAAGCACTGTGCGGACAGGATATTGCACGAGCTTCAGGGAATGGCTATAGAGCTTGTTGTTCTGGCGGGCTTCCTTTCAATTCTTGATATTGAAATAGTAAAGGCCTATGAAGGCAGGATAATCAATATACATCCTTCTCTGATACCCTCTTTCAGCGGCAAAGGCTTCTATGGAGAGAAGGTGCATAAAGCTGCTGTGGAATACGGAGTAAAGCTTTCGGGAGCTACCGTTCATTTTGTAGATGAAGGTACCGACAGCGGCCCCATCATACTCCAGGAGGCTGTGCCTGTATATGATGAGGATACGGCAGAGTCACTGGCTGAAAGGGTGCTGGAGGTGGAGCACAGGCTTATGCCTGAGGCGGTCAGGCTGTACTGCGAAGGGCGTCTCAAGCTGGAGGGGCGGAAAGTCATTATAGCAAGGAAAGAGGTGTGATGCCGGTATGATAAAGAGAGCACTTATCAGCGTTTCGGACAAGACCGGGATAGTAGAGCTGGCCAGGGAGCTGGAGAAAAACGGGATAGAGATAATTTCAACGGGAGGCACTGCCGGGACTCTTGAAGCAGAGGGCATAAAGGTCATAGGCATATCTGATGTCACAGGCTATCCCGAGTGCCTTGACGGAAGGGTCAAGACTCTTCATCCCAATATACACGGAGGGCTTCTTGCAGTCCGGGAAAACAGCGGGCATATGAACAAGCTGCAGGAGCTTGGGATTGAAACTATAGACCTGGTAATCGTCAATCTGTATCCCTTCAGGAGGACTATAGAAAAAGAAGGGGTAGAGCTGGCAGAGGCCATTGAAAATATTGACATAGGCGGCCCCTCAATGCTGAGGGCGGCAGCGAAAAATTACAAATACGTAACTGTTGTTATAAACCCCGAGGATTACGGCAGAGTACTGGCAGAAATCAGGGAAAAGGGCGATACCACTGAGGCGACAAGGTTTGAGCTTGCGGCAAAGGTGTTCTCCCACACTGCCGGCTATGATGCCCTTATAGGTAATTACCTGTGGGAGAAGGCAGGACTTCCCAAATATCCTGAAACAATCACAATGACCTTTGAAAAGCTTCAGGATATGAGATACGGGGAAAATCCCCACCAGGCTGCGGCATACTATAAGGAGCTGAAGCCTGCAAAGGGCGGTATAGCTTCAGCAGTGCAGCTGCACGGAAAGGAGCTTTCCTTCAATAATATCAATGATGCAAATGCAGCCCTGGAGGCCTTGAAGGAGTTTGATGAGCCGGCGGTTGTAGCAGTAAAGCATGCAAACCCCTGCGGAGTTGGTGTCGGCAATGATATTTATGAGGCATATACAAAGGCTTATGAAGCAGACCCTGTGTCCATATTCGGAGGGATAGTGGCCCTTAACAGGGAAGTGGACGACAAGACAGCTTCAGAAATAAGCAAGATATTCCTGGAAATAGTAATTGCACCGTCCTATACCGAGGAAGCGCTGAAGCTCATAATGAGCAAGAAAAATATAAGGATAATGAAGCTTGAGGATATATCCCGCAGACCGGCAGCAGAGATAGACCTGAAGAAGGTGGGCGGAGGACTGCTTATTCAGGATACCGACCGACAGGATTTTGATATCGACGATATAAAGTATGTAACCGACAGGAAGCCCACTGAAAAGGAAATGCAGGACCTGCTTTTTACCTGGAAGGTGGTAAAGCATGTGAAATCCAACGCAATAGTTGTGGGTAAGGACGGAATGACCCTTGGGATAGGGCCCGGGCAGACAAACAGGATATGGTCGACGAATATGAGCCTGGAGCGGGCAGGAGAAAAGTCAAAGGGTGCGGTGATGGCCTCAGATGCATTTTTCCCCTTCGGAGATGTGGCGGAAGCGGCCGCCAAGGCAGGGATAACAGCAATAATACAACCGGGAGGCTCGATGAACGACCGGCTGTCCATAGAACAATGCAATAAAAACGGAATTGCTATGATATTTATAGGGATGAGGCATTTTAAGCATTGATTGGGGTGATAAAATGAAGGTGCTTGTAATCGGAAGCGGGGGCAGGGAGCATGCAATTGTGGCGAAGATAGCTGAGAGCAGTCTGGTGGATAAGCTGTACTGTGCTCCGGGAAACGGCGGAATAGCGGAGCTTGCTGAGTGTGTAGCCATAAGTGCCGACGATGTGGGAGGGCTACTGGATTTTGCCTTAAGCAACAGGGTGGACC
>JAEXXN010000524.1 GCA_023405875.1 Bacillota bacterium
CTGGTATAGGTCAGGCAATTTCCTTGTTTGCCGGATACTTATAATATCTTCTATATGTCAAACATTTATCTCTTATTCAAAATAACAACTTGATCCAACCTATCCATCATTGACCATCTATGCCAGACCTTTCTGCCGACATATGCAATACGGCTTGTAATGTTTCTTTCTGCATGACCGGAATATAAGTGCCGGGCACCATACAAAAGGACAGAATTGGGATCGCCTGCCCAAAAAGTCCTTTTATACGGTACCCGGCACTTGTCTCGCTTAGCCTTAGCTTGCGGGCTATACCTTATTCCTGGCCCTTGCGTGCTCTTTCCAGAGCTTCCAGGTCAAACTTTTTCATTTTCATAAAAGCTTCGGTAACTCTCCGGACTTCCTCCTTTGAACCATGGAACAAGACATCATCAAGGTCTGAAGGTACGATCTGCCATGAAACACCAAACTTGTCCTTTACCCAGCCGCATTGCTCCGCCTCAGGGACAGCCGAAAGCTTATCCCAAAAATAATCGATTTCTGCCTGGTCTTTGCAATTTACCATAAGTGAAAAGGCTTCATTGAAATTGAAATCTACGTCAAAAGCATTATCCATAGCGGAAAAATCAATACCGCCAAGCTTGAAGGACGCAAAATTCACTTTGGCCTTTGACGACGTTGCTTCACCTTCGCCATATTTGCTGATTATACTTATTACGGAAGCCTCAAATACTTCAGTGTAGTACTTTATTGCTTCCTCCGCCTTCCCGCACACGGTACCTGAGAAAAGCATGTTCGGCGTTATCTTTTGATGTCCTTCAATGTCTTCAACCAGCATCAACTGCCAGGACAGACCATAACGGTCCTGTATCCATCCGTACCACTTGCTGAAAGGGTATTCACCCAGGGGCATCAATTCCGTACCGCCTTCAGACAACGCTCTCCACTTTGTATTCACTTCTTCAACAGTACTGCATGCTACCATCAAAGAAATTGACGGGTTAAATTTGAAATAAGGGCCTGCGCTTATCGCTGAAAAGGCCTGTCCGGCCAGCTCAAAATTAACAAGCTCTGCATCTCCGGAAGGAGTGTCCCCTAAAACGGTCGTATTTATCAGCCTGGAATTGTCAAATAGGCTGATATAGAACAATGCTGCTTCCTTAGCCTCTTTGTCATACCATAAATGAGGAACTATTTTTTGCATAATCGGTCTCCTTTCGTACAATTATTGTTATACCTCTTGTGGGTACAGTCCGCCGTGCCGCACCCGTCGCCTTCCTTCACACAGCATTCTCTCCTCATATCAATAATATGATAAGAATTATACCGGCACAATATCTTTTTAGCTATAATGCCAGGCACGACACACAGACACTTATTCTCATGTGATGAATAAATATATCTCTGCATGCCGTGCCTGGCACCATATACCCAGCACTTTATATATTAATAAGCTGACCGACCCCTGACCTCCTTCAACTCAAGGAGTCCGGGCCTTTTTCGCCTCTACATTCTCAAAATAAATCCAGCCTCTTCTGTTCAAATACCTCAAAAATGGAACAAGCCTGTCGTAAAGCGGCTCACAGCTTTCTCCGAATTTATCCCTGATCAGTTCCCCTAGCTCAAAGATATTTCTTGAGCCGTCAATTGACTTCCAAACCGCCGAACCCAATTCATCCAGCTTGATATCCGACTTGTTGGGCTTCTTTACAAGCCAATTTGCGGCTTTCTGAATCGGATGGTTATGGTAAAAAATTAAATATACGCTGCCCTTTTTCTCTTCCCAGTCCTCATGCTTGATATGAGGTACAAACAAAAGAAAATTATCCTCTGCTTTTGCTCTGCTTTGTTTTTTTTCCCTAAACATTTTTACTCCTTTATACAACCTCTGTAATACGCAAAGCTGCCGGGAAATTTGCCCGGCAGCTTCAGAACAAGAGTTATTATGCTTTTTCAGGCTTATTGATCGAGCTGTACATAAATGTACAAAGCACCAGGCACATAATTGCAGAGGTCCACGGACTGGACACTATGCCGGGCAGCAGCTTCGGTCCGATTGCCAGGGCTTCTGTCCAGCCTGCAATCGTGAATACCGCGATAAATATACCCATGATTGCGTCGCCTGCTACAAGGCCGGAAGCCAGAAGAACGCCCTTCTCGGTCTTTTTCTTGAGCTGTTCTGTATCAGCCTTGTATTTCCTGTCTACAAGAACTCTTATAACACCGCCGATCACTACGCCGGCAGAAAGGTGTATGGGCAAATATAAGCCGAGGGCAAAAGGAAGTACCGGAATTTTCATCAGCTCGCACATGATACCGAAAATCGCACCGATGAGAACCAGGTCCCAGGGAAGGTTGCCGCTCATTATACCTTGAGAAATCATCGACATAATAGTTGCCTGGGGCGCTGCGACCTGCTCTGAGCCTATTCCGTATGCCTTGTTCAGCATAAGTATGACAAAGCCAATTGCTGCAGCGGATAAAATTATGCCTATTATCATACCGATCTCAACTTTTTTAGGTGTACCGCCTATAATATATGTCGTTTTCAAGGATTGTGCCGCACCGCCTGCAACCGCTATTGCGCAGCAGATGATAGCACCGGCTATGATTGCAGCAATCATTCCTGCATCCCCGATAATGCCGGTTGCCTTCAGCCCTGCAGCGGTAAGCAGGAGTGAAGCGATAGTCATACCTGAAATCGGGTTGTTTGATGTTCCTATCACGCCTACCAGTCTTGCCGAAACAACCGAGAAGAAGAAGGAGAATATCAATACCAAAATTCCGCCGGCAGGACCTACGGTAACGTTTGCAAGAGGCATGAGCCATGAGGCAAGGAAAACCATAAGGGCAATTGCTATAACCCAGGTCATTGGTATGTCAAGGTCTGTTTTCCTGGTGCTGCTCTTGTGGCTTATGCCTTTAATCGCTGCGCTGAATGACCTTACGATGGTCGGCAGATTCTTTATTACGCTGATGAAGCCGCCGGCAGCAACAGCACCGGCACCAATGTACCTGAGGTATTTGCTCCAGATCGTCCATGCATCCATATCGGCTATTGTTGTTGCGGCGGGGAATATCGCCACTGCAGAAGCAGCTCCGAAGAATTTGATCAACGGAATTATTCCCAGCCATGCTACAAGCGCACCGGCAAACATGT
Source organism: Bacillota bacterium (assembly GCA_023405875.1). Classification (GTDB taxonomy): domain Bacteria; phylum Bacillota; class Clostridia; order Lutisporales; family Lutisporaceae; genus BRH-c25. The sequence goes on from JAEXXN010000524.1 coordinate 3,140, forward strand.
ACATGCCTATCTCGATGCCGACTATATAGCCTACGCCGATGAGGGATGCTAGAACATCCGCACCAATAATGGTGTTCTGAAGCGGCTTTATATTCCACTCAGGCTCGTATTTCCAGAATGCCATACCCTCGGACAGAAATTTATAGATGACTCCCACGCCTACACCGGTAAGCATCATTGCGAGCCCTTTTCCACCTTCTGATGAGGATACGAGAACTTCTGAAGCGGCCATTCCTTCAGGATAGATCAGATTGCCATGCTCTTCAACGATCAGGAATCTTCTCAGGGGCACAACAAAGGCTATACCCAGGAGTCCGCCCATGATTCCGACAATTGTTATCGTTATGATTGTAAGGTTTCCACCAAGAAGAATTACTGCGGGAATACAGAATATCAACCCTCCTGCCAGGGATTCTCCCATGGAGCCCATAGCTTGGATCACGTTGATTTCCATAATGTTGTTATGCTTAAACAAGCCTTTGAGGATACCCGTTGCCAGTATTGCCGCAGGCAATCCGGCAGCAATCGTCATACCCACCTTTAATCCAAGGTAAGTATTTGCAGCACCGAATATTACAGCAAATATAATACCTGCAATAACAGACAGCCATGTCAATTCAGGCAGCGCCTTATCAACAGGTATGTAGGGAATGTACTCGTCGCCTTTACAGCCGCCATAGGCTGTAAAATGCAGACCTCTTTGTTCTTTCATAACTTACCTCCTAACACATTTATTTCATAGAAGCCTTGAACCTGGCCAATTTATAACGAGGCTAAAGATGTCCCCCACCTCTTATAGATGGCGGGTACCGCTTTTGTTGTCCAACAGGCGGTAAGCATATCTCCCGCCTCGTTGAAACGCTCATTGAAATCTTGTTATAATAATAGCGGTTGTTTTGGTTCAAAGACCTCTAAATACAGCAAATTTAATATATCACAATCTGTCGTGTGTCTCAAATTTATGAACAATATTTCATATTTGTTCTTCACTGGTGCACACAACCAGAAATACCAAATAACGTAATTCCTTTTATTTGGCCCCCTGAAGCTTGAATGTGTTCTGCCAACCTGCCGGCTTATTCTATTATGAATAATTAAATAGCTTTTAATAAAATAAATGCCAGACGACAAAGTTATTCAGTTATTTACTGACTTAACTTGTATCCGGCACATTTCAATAACTTCGGTATTAGGCATAATACTTTGCTTTTATATCAAAACGAGGCATTGATGCTCAACATTACTCTTTATCAATAGGTAGCAGACTGTACAGCATCAGCATTCGCACAATCAACAGCCAACATGGCGCAAATACACATTAACTTATCAGCGCCGTCCTTTATATCGATAGCATAGCTGTCACCCCAGGAAAACCACTCCTTATCCACTGACATGATAACTTGATTATCCAAGGTAAGTGTGAAGCTATGAGCAGAAAAATTACCTTCAAGAATGTATGGAGCGTTTTCAAAATAATATTCCTGCTTAAAGAATGTAAATCTTTGCACAAGCTCAAGCTCTTCAGCAGCACCTTCTATATTTATAAAAAATCTTGGGTGAAACGAAAAAACCTTTTGACGGATATGTGCCACTTCTCTTGATTGAGCATCATAGACATGAAGCTTGTGCCCCATGGAGAATACCTCTCCCTCAACAAAGTAGCAGTCGTTTCCCTGGTCATCCTTGATAGTAAACCTGTCGCCCCAGGAAAAAACCTTTTGTTTCATAAAAAATCGCATAATATTCCCTCCTTACTACAACTCACTTTTTTCAAATTGCGTACGTATCTATACCTTTCACTTGTAATGATATGTAATTGCTTTGTCCAATATCAGCATTGATTAAATTATCTATGAAAGCTCTGCTTCGTGTTACCATGAAGTACCATGGCCGTTTATTTTTAGCTGTGGCAGCACAAAATCCAGCCTCAGGAATTGTTTCTATTTTTGAACTCTTCAAGCTTGGAAAAACAATTGCCAGGCACGTCAGTTGGTCAGTTATCGGGGCCTATTAGTCTGATAACTGTCTAACTGTCGTGCCTGGCACCATAAGTTTTGTTACCTTTAAACCTTAAATTTTAATACTAAGGCTTCAAGCTTATCTGATGAATTTTTTATCATTTCAGATTGCTTCACTATTTCATTTGATTTTTCAACGACTACGC
>JAEXXN010000140.1 GCA_023405875.1 Bacillota bacterium
TAAATATTGAGGGTATGAGTGGGCGGTGCAAGAACGTTTTTCGCGGCAGTAATTATCCCAGAAAGTTCTTACCCAACACCAACCTGGAGAGAAAAGAGAGGGATTTTTACATGTTCGAAGACAAAACGTTAATTTGCAAAGACTGTGGAAACGAGTTCACATTTACATCAGGTGAACAGGAATTCTACGCAGAGAAGGGCTTCCAGAATGAACCTGCAAGATGCAAAGACTGCAGAATGACCAGAAAAAATGCCAGCGGCAGAAATGGTCAGAGAAGAGAAGTAGTTATGTATGATACAGTATGTGCAGATTGTGGCAAGGAAACCCAGGTACCATTCAAACCTACAAATGCAAGACCTGTATATTGCAAAGAGTGTTTTGACGCAAAAAGACAGTAATTTAAACCGCCTGAGGGCGGTTTTTTTATCCCCTTTTTTAGTATGATTACACTTATCCACAGCATTTTCATTTTAAGGTATATATTGGATAAAAAGAGGAGAAGGATAAGAGCAAAAATCGACATTTCATGCCAACTTAGAAAGCTAGTACAGCTATGAATCGACTAAATAATTCTAAAAAATAATTTACATTGTGTTCGCTCGACAAATTTCTATCCCAAAGCAATACACATTTTTTCAACAATAAGAAGCCAATAGATTCAAGTTATCAACAGACTTATTAACATTGTACACAGATAACATAAAAAACCTGTGGATAAACCTGTGCATAGTGTGACTAATTAAGAAAAATAAGGGACAGTCAGGTAGTTGCAATAATTTTATCCACTTGTTCGCTTTACATAATATTATCGCAATTATATTGAACATGCTTAAGCTATTACCATAGAGCATGTCGCGAATTCAATAAAATTGAGGAAATATTTACGCGAAATCTGAAGTATGGATGTAAAATATACAAGTATTCATATTTACAGCATAGTGCAAAAAAATATGTCTGTTAAACCAAAGAAAACCTGAAAATAATATACTTGGGCTCAAGAAAATTATTTGAAAATTGCAAAAAGTCAGGAGGATTATTCTCTCAAATGTAGAATAAAATATATATGAACGGTAGCATAATAGTTGCGAAAGGAGAGGTGTTCATGCGTACGATAGTCAGTGGAAAAAATATTGATATTACTAATGCTCTCAAGGATAGGGTTGAGAAGAAGCTTTCAAAATTTGAAAAGTACTTTGGCCCTGATACCGAGGCTCACGCAACTTTAAGCGTCGAGAAGAACAGGCACATCATTGAGGTCACAATCCCTTTTAATGGTGTTATCTTAAGAGGAGAAGAAGCTACCGTTGATATGTATACTTCTATAGATAACGTAGTAGATAAGTTGGAAAGGCAGATGAGGCGGCAGAAAACCAAACTGGAGAAAAGAAACAAGGATGGAAATATAAAATTTGAAAATTGGGCTGCACCTGTGGATGAGCTTGAAGATGACGAAATAAGGATAGTAAGAACTAAGAGGTTTGCCATGAAGCCGATGCCTATAGAAGAGGCGGTGCTTCAGATGGAGCTTCTCGGACATAGCTTTTTCGTATTCTCAAATGCTGAAACAGAAGAGGTTAATGTGGTGTATAGAAGAAAAGATGGTAACTATGGTTTGATTGAACCTGAGTTCTGATCAAACAGCCGAGTTTGACTCGGCTGTTTTCTTTTGTGAAAAAATGCTGCTAATTAATAACAGATATGGTAGAATAATAGTTAATTTATATATAATCACATAATTGGTATCTATTTTTATACATATAGTGCCAGATACCTACTTAATGATACTTTTTCAGTGATTTATATAATTCTTGAAGGAATTTTGACTTTTTAATAGAATATGGTCATATTAGAAATTGCATTTGAATTTACTCTGTATTAAATGGGTTTAAGATATATAGGAGGAATACCTTTTGAATAATATGAAGCCGAATTTGCAGAATGATATAAAAGCTCTTATTTGTAAGCTTCCTGACATAATGAATTGCAGCGTGGTCTGTGATGAAGCAGGAAATATTGAAGAAATACACGTACTGGCTGCGGTTGGAAAAAACATAAAACAAATGGTCAGGGATATCCAATCGGCTATAAACGCCAAATTCAACATTTCAGTTGATTATAAGAAGATAAGCATCGCTCAGATTAATGAGTCGGAGTACAAAGAAGCCAGAGTCAGGATTGAAAGCATTGCAGTTAAGAATATTGACAATATGATTGAAGCAGTGGTAGCACTGACCTATGATGATAAAATTTATGAAGGCACAAGCAAAAAGGTGAAATCCAAGTCCAACAGGGCAAAGGCTGTTGCAGAGGCGACACTGTCGGCTCTTGAAGCATATATGGGCATTAGCAGTATTTTATATCTGGAGGGCATGGAAACAATAAAGGTATCGGGCAAGGAGGTTTATATCTGTTTGGTAGGCTTTTCTCAGGACAATGTGGAAGAATCCCTTTCCGGATGTTCCATAATAAGTCTTGATGAAAATGAATCTGCAGTAAAAGCAATACTTTCAGCAGTAAATAGAAAAATCAATACAGTAGCATAACAAATGATAAAAATATGGCCGACATATAAAAATTTAGCGGAGAGTTTGCCTGCCTTGTTTAGCGGTAGGGCAGAGCCTTGAGATTATAGGAGGGCAAACAGTGAAAAAGGTTTTTGGTATCCTTATGACTATTCTTACATTGGTCTTAGCCGGGGGCGCTAACCAGAGCTGGTTGTAGAAACAGAATAGATATGTCGGCCATAATTATGAGGTGAATATATGTCAAATAAACTTAAAGCATACGTTGTAATTATAGTATTATTAGGACTATCTTTTTTTATTTACACTTTAAGGTATATCCAGGATATTGACATAATTGGTGTTTTACTGTTTTCGATATTATCAATTATTGCAGAATCATTAATTATACCTACCCCTGGAGAACGGGCATTGTCAGTAGGTTTTGCGGTTGCACTTTCTGCTATTGTTATATTTGGCATACCAGAGGCAATATGGGTGTCCAGTATAGGTATTATGCTAAGAACGGTAAAACCAGGAGAAAAGCGGTTATATGTATTTAATTACCCGTTATACAAAACACTTTTTAATGGATCAAATATCGCTTTATCTACTGGACTGTCAGGACTTTTCTACATGAATCTCGGGGGAGTGCCCGGGATTATAGATTTGAATTCATCTGTTTATGCAATTATTGCAAGTATAATAGTATACATATTGGTCAATGCGGTAATCATGTCAATACTTATGCATATCATTACCGGGGAAGGTTTCTTTAATAATTTCTTTAAAAACATTGTCTGGGTAGTCAAGGATTACTTCTCAGTAGCCCCCGTTGGTGTACTTATGGCTGTTGCCTACATAAACTACGGTATTGTGGGCGTATTACTGTTTTTTGGCCCTCTTCTGTTTGCGAGATATTCCTTCAAGCTGTATGTTGACATGAGGAAGATATACATAGACACAGTAAAATCCCTATCCCAGGCAGTTGAAGCCAAGGACCCCTATACAAACGGCCATTCCATGAGAGTTGGAAGGTATTCCTGCAAGCTCGCTGAAAGGCTTGGCTTGACCGAGAAAAGGATCGAAAATCTCAGAATTGCGGCAGAGCTTCATGACATTGGAAAGATCGGTATTGCAGAGGGTATACTTAACAAACCCGGAAGGCTTACGGACGACGAATATGATAAAATCAAGCAGCACCCTGAAATCGGGGTAAAGATCATAAAGGATATCAGCTTCCTGAAGGAGGCATCAAAAATAATACTCGACCATCATGAAAGATACGATGGAACCGGATACCCTCAAGGCAGGAGGAACGGAGAAATAATGCTGGAGTCTCAGATATTGAGCCTGGCGGATGTATTTGATGCTTTGACTTCGGAACGGCCTTACCGTAGTGCAATGACGGTGGAGGAGGCTCTTCAGATAATCGAAAACGGAAAGGGCAGCCAATTTGAATACAAGCTTGCTGATGCTTTTGTAAAGCTGGTAAAAGAGGACAAGGGGCTGATGCAGTTTGCTGATTGAGAGTTTAGGTACCTCTGTAGTTGTAGGAAAGCTGAGAGGCGGAAGCTTTGCTAATATGAAGGATGCCAATTTGGAAAAGTGGTATTTTTTTGTTTCCGGCTTTCTGGTGGAATTTTCAGCAGTATATCTGGCAGAAAAGGGCTTTGAAATTTTCAGGGCTAATATATTGCCGATCCATTTCCTGTCATATATGCTTCTGTTTATAGGCTTGTATTATAACAGGAAAACATTGGGCTTTAAGATTATATTCCTTGGAATATTCCTGAACTTTCTTGTAATAATGGTTAATGGAGGTCAGATGCCGGTTCTGGGCGAAGCAATGGTCAATATAGGCCTTGCGGACAATATGCTCGCCATAAGAGACGGACACATTATCACCCACACACTGATAGGCGACAGGACGGTGCTCAGGTATCTCGGCGATATATTGGTACTTCCCAAACCTTATCCCAGACCGAAGATATTCAGTATCGGAGATGTATTTATGGCTATTGGTGTTTTCCTGTATATACAGGAGATCATGATCAAGAAATTCAAAACATAATTAAAGGATGCAGTATATGTTTTATACGTATGCTGCATTTGTTTTTTCAAAATGTTGCAGACTATAGAGAGAAATTATGATAAAATATTATGTACGCAAAAAATCTATCCGGACGTACTACGATTGAGGACAATGTAGTCATAGGTAAATTTAGCCGGCGGCAATGTAAGGAATTAGGTGTTACAGAGTACTAGGTTGCATTGGAAAAGTTCAGGAAAGATTTTGCGAAATATATTGCAGGTGAAATCAATGTCAGAAAAAAACTATAACAGCATAAAAAAATATGCAGCTTTTATATTCATGGTCTTTACAGTTTTGTCAGGCTCATCAGGCAGGATCGATTCTGATAATTATGTAAGGCTTGGAAAAAAAGCGCTTATTGATATAATTGTAACCAATAAGCTGTTTCCACAGGATATGAAGATATCCTCAAGCCAATTGCGCAGCAGAACCATCATAGAGGATAATGACGGTTTAAGAGTGTTTCTTGATACCTATGGTGAGGATTCCCACCTTAATAATATCCTGGTGTTTGTAATTCCACTGATAATTTTTATAATTTGCATAAATAATCCGCTGTTGAAGAATAACATATGGAAGAACGCAGTTTTCTGATACTCCTTATATATACCCACCGGTTGTGTGCATGAGGTCAGGGCTTCAAAGGCCTTCTAAACCCATCGCCCATAGCCAATTGACCCAAAAAATATTAAGGAGAGATAATAATGATTTTAGATAAAATATTTGGTAATCCAAACGATAAAGAAATTAAAAAGGTAATGAAGACTGTTGAAAAGATAAACCAGCTTGAGCCTGATATGAAGGCTTTGAGCGATGAGGAGCTTCAGAAAAAGACTCTTGAGTTCAAGGAGAGGCTTTCAAAAGGAGAGACCTTGGACGATATCCTTGTGGAGGCATATGCGGTTGTAAGGGAAGCTTCGGTCAGAGCCCTGGGAATGAGGCATT
>JAEXXN010000196.1 GCA_023405875.1 Bacillota bacterium
CCTTTGCTCCCAGGTACACGCTTATTCTTGACAAGATAAGTAAAGACAACGATATTACCGTTACAAATATAGAGATCAAAGAACCGGAGTATTAAAAAGGCCGTTTTAACAAATCAGTTAAAACAGCCTTTTCTCTACAGTTCGTTTACTATGCTGATAGAAGCGCTGGCTCCTATTCTTGTAGCTCCGGCCTCTATCATCTTTAATGCGGTCTCCAGGTTTCTGATCCCGCCGGAGGCCTTGACTCCCATATCCGGCCCCACAGCCCTGCGCATCAGCTTTATATCCTCAGCAGTTGCACCGCCGGTTGAAAAGCCTGTGGAGGTTTTTACAAAGTTGGCTCCCGCTTTTTGGGAAAGCTCACAGGCTGTGACCTTTTCCGCATCGGTAAGCAGACAGGCCTCAATGATTACCTTGAGCAGCGCCTTTCCTTTGCAGGCATCGGCAACCGCCCTGATATCCTCCTCAACCGCTTCAAGCTTGCCTGATTTCAAAGCTCCTATATTTATTACCATATCTACTTCTGCTGCGCCGTTCTCAATAGCCTGAACCGTTTCAAACACCTTGGTCTCCTTTGTTGTTGCTCCCAGAGGAAAGCCTACTACGGTACAAACCTTTACATCAGTTCCATGGAGAAAGGAATCAGCCAGCTTTACGTTGGAAGCATTGACACATACCGATGCAAATTTGTATTCCAGGGCTTCCCTGCAAAGCTTTATTATGTCACTATCCTTAGCATCAGGCTTCAGGACGGTATGGTCTATATACCTTGCCAAATCCACTTTATTCATATACTTTCCCCCATCAATAACTATAGAATAATTTCTCCCATTGTACCATTCTGTATTCCGGCTGCATTTCCCTCTTCTATGTCGATATGCATATCCATTGCAAAGTCCGGATGTACTCTGACCATAACGTTTTCAAATACCACAGCTCTGTCATTGCCTACTCTTACCTTCACTATGTCCCTGTCCTTAAGGCCTAATTTCTCGCTGTCGCTGGTATGCAGATGTATATGCCTTGCTGCAACAATGACTCCTTCTTTCATTTCAACCTGTCCTGCAGGTCCTACAATGGTACAGCCCGGAGTTCCCTGTATCTTCCCGGAAGGCCTTACCACAGCTTCAACTCCCATGGTTCTTGCATCAAACATTGAAATCTCCAATTGTGTCTCAGGTCTTACCGGCCCAAGTATCCTTACTCCCTTAAGAGTTCCTTTAGGCCCCACGACGTCTACCTTCTCTTCACAGGCAAACTGTCCCGGCTGTGAAAGGTCCTTCATCTTGGTCAGCTCATGACCTTTTCCGAAAAGTATTTCCAGGTGCTCCTTTGAAACGTGGATATGTCTGTTTGACATGTTAATAGGTACTAATTTCTCCATAATAATTCCTCCATCCAATAAATATTTTATCCAAAATTCGGATTACTTTAATGCTTCATATGCTTTCAGCATGATCGCACACTCTATTCTTTTTTTCTGCAGCTTGCATTCCAGCTCGTAGGGGGCTTTCAGGTCATTATTGAAGGCTGCTGCATTTGCCTGGCAGCCTCCGCTGCAATAAAACCTTGCCCAGCATTCCTTGCATTTATCCTTATGATATACCGTGTTCTCCGAGAACTTCTCCTGAAGCTCCTTTCTTTCAACACCCCTCCATACATCGCCCATCAGGTATTCCTGCCTTCCGACGAACTGGTGACAGGGGTACAGCTCTCCATCAGGGGTAACCGCAAAATATTCAACCCCCGACCCACAGGAGGAGACTCTTTTGTAAACACAGGGTCCACCCTCCAGATCCATCAGGAAGTGATAATATCTGAAGCCTTTTCCGCTCTCGCTATACTCGATGTACTTATCTGCAAGCTTCTCATATTCCAGGTATATTGCAGGCAGATGCTCCTCTTTAAGCGCATAGCCCTTTTCCTTTTCCGCAACCACAGGCTCTATGGAAATTTCCTTGAAGCCCTGATCTGCCAGATGAAGTACATCATTGCAGAAATCAAGGTTATTAGCTGTAAAGGTACCTCTTATATAATAGCTTTTATCGCCTCTGGAGGCTACAAAGCTTTTCAGCTTCGGCATTATGCTGTCGTAAGTCCCGGCTCCGCCGACAAACTTACGCATCCTGTCATTTACCTGTTTTCTTCCATCTATGCTCAATACTATATTGTCCATATTGGCATTAATAAATTCTTCCATTTCCTCGTTCAGGAGAGTACCGTTGGTTGTAATGGTGAAGCCGATCCTCTTTCCATACTGCTTTTCTTTTTCTCTTCCGTAGAGTACCGTTTCTTTTACCACGTCAAAATTCATAAGCGGTTCTCCGCCGAAAAAGTCAACCTCCAGCCGCTTTCTGGTCCCTGAGGTTTCAAGCAGAAAGTCAATTGCCTTTGAAGCCACCGAAAAAGGCATCAGCTTGCGTCCTCCGTGATAATCGCCTGTAGCTGCGAAGCAGTAGCCGCACCTTATATTACAGTCATGGGCTATGTTCAGGCACAAGGCTTTGGTGTGGTTCTCCCTCTTTTCACTCATAACCTTATCCATGTATGCATCATCAGAATTCAAAAGCCCCTGACCGACCAGTTCCTGTATTTCATTCCAGGCTTCCCTGATATTGTTCTCCTCATACCTGCCTGAAAGCTCTTTCATTATATCGTCTATGCTGTCCGGACAGTGGTCCAATATGTCCCATGTAAGCTGATCCACCACATGCACCGTCCCGCTG
>JAEXXN010000197.1 GCA_023405875.1 Bacillota bacterium
ATCAATGAATATAAACATACCGACACTGTGCTTTCTCAAGGACCTTAATGAAGTAGGTGCGTGCAGGATGTGCGTTGTTGAGGTTCAGGGAGCAAGGTCTCTTCAGGCTTCCTGCGTTCTGCCGGCTGCCGAGGGAATGGTTGTTAAGACCTGTTCGCCGGCTGTACTGGATGCAAGAAAAACCATATTGGAGCTTATTCTTGCAAGACATGAACGGGAATGTCTCACATGTTCCAGGAATTTGAACTGTGAGCTGCAGAAGCTGTGTGAAGAGATGGGAATGGACAAAATAGGGTATGAAGGCGAAAAAATACGGTATGCATTGGATGAAGCTTCACCTTCCATAGTAAGGGACCAGAACAAATGTATATTGTGCGGAAGATGTGTTTCGGTATGTAAGAAGATACAGAATACAGGGGCTATAGATTTTATCAACAGAGGAGTAAAAACTACGGTATCGACCTCATACAGCAGGGGCTTGGAGGATGTTAACTGTATAAACTGCGGTCAGTGCATAAAGATCTGTCCTGTAGGAGCCCTGAGAGAAAAGGATGACACCGACAGGGTATGGAAGGCTATCGGAGACCCGGGCAAGCATGTTGTAGTTCAGACTGCTCCTGCGGTAAGAGTAGCATTGGGTGAAGAATTCGGTATGCCTGTAGGGACAAATGTCGAGGGCAAAATGATAACAGCACTTAAGAGGCTGGGCTTTGACAAGGTGTTCGACACAAACTTCTCCGCTGACCTTACAATACTTGAAGAAGGCACAGAGCTGATCAACAGGATAAACAACGGAGGAAAGCTTCCTCTTATAACCTCCTGTTCCCCAGGCTGGATAAAATTCTGTGAGCACAACTACCATGATTTCCTTGACAATCTTTCAACCTGCAAATCACCGCAGCAGATGTTCGGAGCGGTAGCAAAGTCATATTATGCGCAGAAGGCAGGCATTGACCCCAAGGATATGTTTGTTGTTTCGATAATGCCATGTACGGCTAAGAAATATGAGTGTGAAAGAGAAGAGCTGAAGGTGGATGGAATACAGGATGTTGATGTTGTATTGACCACCAGGGAGCTTGCAAAGATGATAAAACAGGCGAGGATAGATTTTAAGTCAATTGGAGATGGAGAATACGACAGTATAATGGGTGACTCCACAGGTGCTGCGGTAATCTTCGGAACCACAGGCGGAGTAATGGAGGCTGCACTCAGAACAGTTGCAGATATATTGACAGGAGAGGACCTCAAGGAAATTGAGTATACTCCCGTAAGAGGTATGGAAGGCATAAAGGAAGCAACCGTGAATATTAACGGTATGGATGTGAAGGTTGCAGTTGCCCATGGAACTGCAAATGCATCAAGGCTTCTTGACAGGATCAAGAGCGGAGAAGCAAGCTATCACTTCGTAGAGGTTATGGGCTGTCCCGGAGGCTGCATAAATGGTGGCGGACAGCCAATAATAATGGACAAGGAAAAGACTGAAGAAGTAAAGAAGCTCAGGGCTCAGGGACTGTATTCCATAGACAGGGGAAGAAGGCACAGAAAATCTCATGAGAATGCAGAAATAAAGAAGCTTTATGAGGAATATCTTGAAAAGCCCAACAGCCATAGGGCGCATCACCTTCTTCATACACATTATACAAAGAGAAGCAGAGTATAGGATGAAGCTGTAATGAACAAAAAGTTGAATTTACTTACCAAGGCATCGGTATTGCTGGCTATTGCGGTAGTATTCCAGCTTACAAAGATGGGGCAGTATGTTACGGGGACAGGAATAAATGCAGTACTTATTACTGCAGTAGGCACCTGCGGCCTGCCCTGGGCGGCGGCGATAGGCTTTACAACGCCGGTCCTGGCAGTTTTGCTGGGGGTTCAGCCTCCTGCAACAGTTGTACTCGTACCATTTATAATAGCGGGGAACATATTATATGCCTCCCTGTTCAGACTGCTGAGAAAGTATAATGAGCTTCTGGGTGTAGCGGCGGCAGCCCTTGCAAAGTTCATGCTTCTTTATGCATCGGCAAATATTATAGTCAGTGGGCTGCCGGCACCAATAAAACTGGCATTCAGTTTTCCTCAGCTGGTTACGGCACTGGCAGGCGGAGTACTTGCAATTACAATCATGAAGGCATTAAAGAAAATATAAAATTATATAATAAAAGCCGGTTGCAGCAGAAATAGCTGCAACCGGCTTTTGCTATTCAGGCAATAGGATTTCAGGGATGGGCTTCGAAATCCAGCTTTAACCCATTGCCCCGAAGGATGCTTCACATTTTTCTTGACCGTTAGAAGTAATAAAACCATTAGGCCAAAAATATATTTAAGTAAATGTGATTTGAGGGGTATGATAATGCGAGAAGTTATTACTGATAATGTCAAGAAAGCGGTAACAGCTCTGATGCTTTTGCTGCTGCCGGTATTTATATATATGGGTCAGCAGGGCGGGATAAAAGGGGTGTTTTACAGTACCATCGGGGCCGAGGACCTTACCGATTCTCTGAACCAGATATTCAGGAACAGGAACAATGCAATAATCAGCGGAGATATCAAGCTGATAGAGTCTTTGTACGACAGGAACACAAAGTATGGGACCTGGGCATACCAGCATGAGATAACCAAAATGAAATACATACAGAACTGGGGACAGAAGCAGGGTGTAAAGTTCACCGATATCATACCGCTTATAAAGGTAAGAAGCATCAAACCTAAGGGTGAAGGGTTTACTGTCAACCTGATGTGTTCTACAGAATACAGGTACATATATGAAAATGAGCCGGGCAAGGTGAACAAGTCAAGGATAGGTACCCATCATGTCCTGGATATGCTGTATAAGAATGAAGCATGGATCATAACCAGAGAGTGGTACAAGGATCCCTTTGAGGATATCATCAACCTGGGGAAAATCAAGGTTGATGCAGTAAGCCAGTACATATCGACCCACCCCCCAAGGGATCTTTCCAATATAGGAGATAGAAGGGAAAATGCCGTGAAGTATGCTGAAATGTACTGCGGTGCTGCCGGTGAAGAAAAATACGGCTTTAAGTATAACAAAAAATATAGGAACTACAATTACCAGGGTGGGGACTGTGCAAACTTTGCATCCCAGATACTATATGAGGGGGGAAAGTTCAGGAAGAACCATATGTGGAACTACAACAGCAAGGGAGCGACAAGAGCATGGCTGAATGCCGACGGCTTCAAAAATTATATGCTTCACAGCGGCAGAGCGTCACTTATTGCACATGGAAACTATGAGAAGGTTTACAAGGCCTCCTACAAGCTTCTGCCGGGGGATTTCATAGCCTATGAAAAAAAGGGGGATATAACTCATATATCCGTTGTAACCGGCGCTGATTCCAAAGGGTATTCACTGGTTACCTGCCACAATGCCGATAGGAACAATGTGCCCTGGGACCTTGGCTGGAGCAGTTCCCAGGTGAAGTTCTGGCTGGTCAGGGTACATTACTAGTACCCTGTAACATTTTTTCCTCCCGCTCATAAGCTGTATTAATTGTATAATAACAGAACTCGATTAGGAGGTACATTATGTGCGGATTTACCGGATGGGTCAATACAGAAAGAAACCTCAAGGATGAAAGGGAAACCATTGAAAAAATGGCGGCAACCTTAAGCAAGAGGGGGCCTGATGATTCAGGGATATTTATGTCGGAGAATGCGTTGCTTGGACACAGGCGGCTGGTGGTCGTAGATCCGGAAGGCGGTAAACAGCCTATGACGCGCTGGGTCGGAGGGAACAATTATACACTGGTATATAACGGAGAGCTGTATAATACAGAGGAGCTAAGGTCGGCACTGCGTGCCAGGGGATACCGTTTCAAGTCATATTCAGACACAGAGGTATTGCTTGTAGCCTATATAGAATGGGGCAAAGACTGCCTGAAAAGGTTCAACGGTATCTATGCCTTTGCAATATGGGATAAGAACAGAAAGACCCTGTTTGCAGCAAGAGATCCTCTTGGTGTAAAGCCATTGTTCTATACACAGGTAAAGGATTCCTTGATATTCGGTTCTGAGATAAAGGCTCTGTTAGCCCATCCTGAGGCAG
>JAEXXN010000285.1 GCA_023405875.1 Bacillota bacterium
TTTCGTATTTTTCGGAGGCAGCGACAAGCAGGTGGTAGAAACCAGCAAGGTAGTATATGAATTTGAAATAACCAACGTCAATAAGGACTTTGTAGATGCAATAACTCCCGGAGACCCTATCAGAGACAATATAAGGGGGAATGAGATCGGAACGGTGGTAAGCAAGACCTCAAAGCCCGCAACGATGCTGAATGAGGATCTGATAAACGGGAGATATGTAGTGGTTGAAGTGCCGGGTACTTATGATGTTGTCATAACAATAGAAGGCCGGGCCAATATCACTCCTGCCAATATAATTATCGGGGGAGCCGAAATCAAGGTAGGCAAGAAGTTTTCCATAAAGGGCAAGGGTTATGCCAACCAGGGCTTTGTAACAAAAATCACATTGGCAGGGCAGTAAGGAGGGGTAGATATGCTATTGGATGAAAAGGGAAAGTTATTCGGTAAAATAAGTATTGTTGATATAGGCGTGCTGCTGCTCATTATTGCACTTCTGGGAGGACTTTACTACAGGTACTCAGCAGTTGACAAGCACAACAGTGCCGCCAAGTTTGATACTCTGGAATATACGGTTCTGGTTGAGGAGGTCAGGCAGCAGTCGATAGATGCAATTATTATAGGAACAGATATTTATGATGTGAAAACAGATACTCCTATGGGAAAGATAGTCAGCAAGGAGGTTCTGCCGGCAACAGACCAGCTTACCAAGGCGGACGGGACTGTGGTAATAGCTGAGAAGCCGGGGAAATTCAATGTGCTTATAACTATACAGGTTCCCGGAATCGAGAGTAAATACGGCTACAGGGCAAACGGCAGGATGGATCTCAACAGGGAGTTCCAGCAGGTAATGGATACACAAATGATAGTGCTGGAGACAAAGCTGGTGGATGTGAAGAATCTGAGCAAGGCTCAGTAATTTTAAATAATAAAAAGTGCACTTCATTTGAAGCGCACTTTTTATTATTTAAAATTACTTTTCCAGCAGTCTTATTGCTATCTCCGCATTCATGAAGGCCTTCTGTCTCAACTGCGGATTGCCCGCCTTAAGCTGCTCTGCTATACCCGTCCTGCTGCTCCACACCTGGTCGATCAGCTTAATAAAGCTTTCGTATTTAAGCTCGGATACGCTTCCGGCAGAGGGCTGGTCAATATATTCCAGGAAGCCCTGCACCTTGGGATCATAAATAAGGCCGATGACCGGAACCGAGAGACTGACTGAGTATATGAGGGCGTGGAGGCGCATTCCCAGGACCAGCTCCAGCCTTTTCATTATTCCCAGGAGCTTATCCGCACTGTACATTCCCTCAAGGATAAAAGGTGTATGGTTCATCTTTGAAGCAATGTCCCTTGCCACCGACAGGTCGGAAGGAAAATGAAGAGGTATAAACAGGGCTTTTGCACCGTAGGCTTCCTCTACATAGTCCGCCGCTTTTGCGATGACCTGGCTGTATTCATCATAACCGGCCCATTTCCTGATGAAAAAACCGACCAGGGGTTTATCGGCGGATATTTTTTCTTTGGCAAATATTCCTTCTATTTCGGAAGGAGCGGCGGCATCAAGGCCGAGAGCCGGGTCCGCAGTAACGATTATTTGGGGCTTCCGTACCCCCAGGGCTTCAAGCTCCATACCGGAGGCTTGCTCTCTAAGGGTTATGACATCCACAAGGTCTATTATCCTTGAGGTAAAATAACGGTTCAGGCTTTTGCGGATGGGACCGACTCCGTTTGCATAGAGCATGACCTTCAGACCGTTAAGCTTTGCAAGGTAAACGGTGGCCAGATAATACGCAAGGGAGCGGGTGCTGGTAATATCGGTAATAAGCGTTCCGCCTCCGTTTAAAAAAAGCCGGGTTTTCTTCATTGTGCCTATGACCTTGAAAAGGTCGAAGCGGTTTATGGAGTCCACGCCATAATTTGCGGCAGTGTCCTTTGGGTTTTTGGACAGCACCACAATGCGGATATCCTTTTTTATTTTTCTCAGGTTATCGATAATTGCAAAAAGTATGGCATCGTCGCCGCTGTTGTTGAAGCCGTAATAACCTGATATCATAACGTCATACATAGGTTATGTCCCCTTTAAGCATGTTTGAATTATTTGTCCTCCAGAAGCTGCATATATACTTCAACATTATCCTGAACCATTCTTTTTACAGAATAGCTGTTTTCAATCAGACGCCGGCCAAAATCGCCCAGCTCTTTTCTTTCCACCGGGCTCATATTGAACACCCTGATGATATCATTTTTGAAGGCTTCGCTCTCTGCCATGTCTTCACCGCGGCCGGAAAAATTGGATTTTATTGCGGAGTCCAGGCTGGAAGCATCCAGAAGCCCTATATAACCGGCATTACCGGCAAGTATGAGAGGCTTTCCGGAAGACAAGGCTTCCAGTGAAGAACGGCCAAAGCCTATGAATATATCTGCCAGGGAATTGAATTTATTTATATCGGTGCGGGAGCCTGTGACAATAACTGTATTACCGCCGGTGCTGTCATTTACTTCCCGGGCTTTCTCCTTTACCGAATCGAGTATATCACCGCTGCCTACCATAATGACCTTGAGGTTCTGAATACTTGCTGCCAGTCCGGGGATTATCTCCAGAAGCTTATTTATTATATAGCTTCTGTCATTGTCAAATCTGCTTATATATACGATCTTTCTGTCCTGCTCAGTCAATTTGAATTCCTCCATAAGCTCGGAGCAATCGGTTTCAGGGGAGAACTTCACGGTGTCTACTCCATTGATGGTGACCTTGATATCCTTATCCTGTATTTTATAGTTCTCCAGAAGGTACTTGCGGATGTCCTCGCTTACGGCAACAGTCTTCTGTCCCCAATTGGTTATATATTTCAGTCCGTACCCGGTTTTCCAGGTTCCATGGGCAGTAGTAACAAAGGGGAAGCCCAGCTTTTTGTGGAGCATGCCGCAGATAAAGCCTGGAATACGGGCATGGGCATGGACAAGATGGATCTCATTGCTTTTTATTATGCTCTTTAACAGGTAGTAGGCTTTTATAACATTATGGGGCTTTTTGTTATCAAGGGGCACATGATATACTTTAATGTTATTTTTTATAAGCTCCTCTTCGTATACACCCCCGACGGAAGCCACAACAACGTTGAAGCCTTCACGGGAAAGCCCCTTTGCAAGCTCTACTATATGAGTTTCCGCGCCCCCTATATCAAGGCGCATGGTAGCAATCAGAATATTATACTTATGCATATCATGCCTCCGAATCAATATCTTTTATATATTTTAGCCTTGAACCCGAGCTGCACCCCATATTACTTTATTGCCATATGGTGCAGTATTATACATATCGGTCTTTATGAACTTAAGCTTCCTCGATCCTTCTTATCTTTGCTCCAAGGTTGATAAGCTTTTCTTCAAGTCTTTCGTAGCCTCTGTCAATATAGCCTATATTGCTTATGGTTGTCTTTCCTTCTGCAGTGAGGCCTGCAACCACCATAGCCGCGCCGGCCCTGAGGTCGGTGGCGTAAACAGGGGCTCCGGAAAGCTTTGGCACGCCTTCTATTATAGCAACCCTGCCCTCTGTCTTTATTTTGGCTCCCATCCTTTTCAGCTCGTCAAAATACTTGAATCTTGATTCAAATATACTTTCAGTAACTATAGCAGTACCTTCAGCAACTGAGAGGAGCACGCTCATGGGCTGCTGCATATCTGTCGGGAAGCCCGGATAGGGCATTGTTTTTATATTGACTGCCTTTGGCCTTCCTGACGCTTTTACCCTTATTGCATCTTCGTACTCGGTGACTTCTGCACCTGTCTCTCTGAGCTTTGCGGATATTGAATCAAGATGTGTGGGTATTATGTTTTTAAGCAGGACATCGCCTCTTGTTGCAGCAGCAGCTATCATATAGGTCCCGGCTTCCATCTGGTCGGGTATGACGCTGTGTTCACAACCGCCCAGGGAGTCCACACCTTTTATTTTTATGGTATCGGTGCCTGCACCCCTTATATTTGCCCCCAATGCGTTGAGGAAGGTAGCGGTATCTACTATATAAGGCTCCTTTGCCGCATTTTCTATAGTGGTAACACCCTTTGCCATACATGCGGCAAGCATTATGTTAATGGTCGCTCCTACACTGACCACATCCATATATATTTTTGCCCCTGTAAGCTCATCCGCCTTTGCCTTGATAAGGCCATGGGATATCCTGATCTTGGCACCTAATGCCTCCAGTCCTTTAAGATGAAGGTCGATAGGGCGGACCCCTATCTCACAGCCGCCTGGGAATGGAACTTCGGCCTTCCTGAATCTGCCCAGGAGCGCTCCCAGGAAATAGTACGAAGCTCTCATTCTTTTTGCCAGCTCCAGGTCTATTTTGTGGGTGCGTATACCGGTCGCGTCCACCATTATTTTGTCGCTGCCGATTATCTGTATCCTTCCTCCCATTTGCAGCAGCATGTCCCTGAGATATGTAACATCCTTGACCATCGGCAGGTTTTTTATCGTGCATGGTGCTCCTGCCAGGATTGTTGCAGGCAGTATTGCCACCGCCGCATTTTTGGCTCCGCTTATGCTGACCTCACCGGAAAGCCTGTGGGAACCTTCTATTAATATTTTTTCCAATACATTCGACCCCTTATCGTATAGATTTATATACTTTACGCCCAAAGGCTGCGTTTATTGTCGTGCTTTCATTGAATCTGCGCCATTTACTGTCGAAATAGCTTTCGCCAGTAAATGACAAATACCTCGTGGGATATTAATTCACATTATAGCATTGTTTTACTTAATGCGAAATATCCTTTGATATCCATATTGAAATTTACCGGGGCCATACCGTAATATTAACGGCAAAATTGCGATACCTCCTTTATATATGAATTCCCTATGTTATAATAATAAGGAGTACGTTGCATCATATATTCCGGGCATGCCCGGTGCAGGTGCGGCTGTTCTGCGGACCGGATGAAGACCTATAGCAATATTTGTAAATAAGGGTTGGTGTGGTATGAGAGAAACGGTTGAAATAACAGGGATAAAGGTTGATAATGTCAATATGGACGAAGCGGCGGGAGCTCTGGCAGGATACCTTGATACCGAGGCTTGCAGCATGGTGTTTACTCCCAATAGCGAGATACTGCTGGAGGCGATAAAGAACAGGGAATTGGAGGCCGCTTTGAACGACGGTCAGCTTGTTGTCCCTGACGGGATCGGAGTTGTAATCGCTTCAAGGTTTTACGGCACTCCTGTAAAGGAGAAGGTGGCAGGTATTGACCTGATGCTGCGCCTTATGGAGATAGCCGATTCCCGGGGCAAAAGCATATATCTCCTGGGGGGAAAGCCGGGGGTGGCTGAAGAGGCCGCAATAAAGCTCACCGAGAAATACGGGGGACTGAGGATAGCCGGCACCAGGGACGGGTACTTCAAAATTGAGGATGAGGAAAAAATAATAAGCGAAATAAATGGAAGTAAGGCGGATATCCTGTTAGTGGCATTAGGCGCTCCGAAGCAGGAGAATTTCATATATAAGCGCAGAAATGAGCTGAAGGTGAGGATTGCCATGGGAGTGGGCGGAAGCCTGGATATACTTGCCGGGAAAGCAAAAAGGGCTCCCGAGTTTTATCAGAGGGCGGGCCTGGAGTGGTTTTACAGGCTTATGAAAGAGCCCTGGCGTATCGGAAGAATGATGAGGCTTCCCAAATTCATAGCCGTGGCATTTTTCGATGCAAGGTTCAAATAGCTGCCGGCAATGTTTTATGGAACAATATAGCATTGCAGGGCAGTAATATAATATAATTAATTATCCACACACACTATAATCGAGAGGAGAGCGCTAATGGGTAAATTTAGAGAATTGGCCCCGGAGGAACTGATTAATAAAGTAGACTATTCGGAATTTGAGTTTGAGACCACAGCAGACCTTAATCCCCTGGATGGTATAATAGGGCAGGGCAGGGCGGCAGCGGCCATGGAATTCGGACTTGCAATAAAAAGATCTGGCTATAACATATTTGTTTCAGGAATAACAGGTACGGGACGCAGCAGCTATACCAGGTCAATAATAAGCAGGATAGCAGCAAATGAAAAGGTTCCTGATGACTGGTGCTATGTGTATAATTTCAAAAATCCGGATAAGCCTGCAGGAATGAACCTGACCGCAGGAATGGGCTACAAGCTTCAGAACGATATGAAGAAGCTTTTGAAGGAGTTCAAGGTCAAGATTCCAAAGGCCTATGAAGGTGAAGAATATGAAAAGCAGAAGAACGAATTGATCCAGGAATATCAGGAAAAGAGCTCTGAACAGATGGAGGCCTTCAACGCCTTCGCCAAGGAGCAGGGCTTTATTATAAAAAAGACCGAGCAGGGGCTTATGACCATACCCCTTTACGGGGGAAAGCCAATAGAGGATAAGGACTATATGGAAATGAGTCCGGAAGAAAGAAAAAAAATCGAAGACAGCTCCTTTGTCGTCCAGGGAAAGCTTCTGGAGATGATGAAAAGGATAAAGGACATAGAAAAAGCCACAAGGGATAAAATAGACCAGCTGGAAATGAGGATAGCACTTATTGCAATAGAGCAGCCGATGATGGAGCTGAAAGAAAAGTACGAGCAGTATAAAAATGTGGTTGAATATCTTAATGCCGTGCAAAAGGATATAATCAATAATATTGAGGATTTCAGAAACCTGGAGGTCCACAATGCAGACCAGATGGACCTGGTGGAAAGGATCAGGGAAAAGGATTTTACCCTGAAATACCAGGTGAACCTTCTGGTGGACAACAGAGAGCTGAAGGGTGCTCCTGTTATTATGGAGGCCAATCCCAAGTACCCTAACCTTCTTGGGAAAATTGAATATGAAAGCAATATGGGAGTAGTTACGACGGATTTCACCAAGATAAAGGCAGGCTCGCTTCATCAGGCCAACGGCGGCTATATCATAATCAATATGTCGGATATCGCCAGAAATCCTGAAAGCTGGGAAGGGATAAAGCGTGCAATAAAGACTGGGGATATAACCATTGAAAATATATATTCAATGTCCGGGATAGTATCCGGGGGAATAAAGCCGGAGCCTATACCCTTGAACGTAAAGGTGATTCTGATAGGCAGCTCTTATGTATACCAATCACTGTACACCTATGACGAGGACTTCAGGAAGCTCTTTAAGATCAAAGCTGATTTTGATATAGACATGAGCAGCGACAAGGATAATTGCATGAAATATGCACGGTTTATCAGCTCGCATTGTGCCAATAAAGGGCTGAAGAGCTTTGACAAGTCTGCCGTGGCAGCAGTGATAGAACACAGCCGGAGACTGGCCGATCACAAGAACAAGCTGTCAACCAGATTCAATGATATTGTCGAAATACTATATGAGG
>JAEXXN010000315.1 GCA_023405875.1 Bacillota bacterium
ATGAAGCTGCTGCGCGTGCTGCAGGAAAAAGAAGTGATGAGAATCGGCGGCGTAAATCTGGTTCCGGTCAATGTACGGGTCATCGCGGCCACAAATGAAAATCTGGAGGAATTAGTAGCTAAAGGCACCTTCAGAAAGGATCTGTATTACAGGATCAATAATTTTACGATCAATCTCCCTCCGCTCAGGAGCAGAAAGGAGGATATTCCGGTCATCATAAAATCAATTATGGAAGAGCATCATACAGACAAGCAGGTAGATAAAAAGCTGATGGACTTCCTTGTCAACTTTGAGTGGAGCGGGAACATCAGGGAATTGCGGAATTGTGTGGAGTACCTTATCTTTATGGGAGGGAAGCAGCTCACCCTGGAGGATCTGCCTACTTATATAAAAGTGGATGGAACGGAAACGGTCAAAGGGGTGGATGAAAGCTTCGGTGAATTGTATGAAACGGAAAAAGAGGTAGTTAAAAGGATATTGGAAATATGCCAATGCCGGAGCATTGGAAGACGAGGTCTTCAGAGGCTGCTGTCGGAGCAGGGCTATGAAATATCTGAATATAAGCTGAGAAGGATATTGGAGTACCTTAAAAATAAAAGCGTTATATACTATGGACAGGGAAGAACAGGAATAAAGCTGGTAAATAGCTGAAAATACTATATCCTATAACTTACACAGTCACAGTAATTTATTATCAGTATAAGGATTGCTTTTGTTATCCGGGTAATTATATAAAGTAACTGGATGATATGCTGGATGTTTATTGGGATGATATATCCCTTTAACCATCCGGCATTTTTATTCTTGGTTGGTTATTTTGTATCCGTTGCCACAGGCTTCTATAAAGCAGCCAATTATTGCAGCTTTTATAAAGCGTCTGTTCTCAATAACGATGCGATAGCTGCCCCCCGCCTTCATATCTCCCGCCCCGTTGAAATGCGCAAAGGAAAGAAAGCTTTTCTGCTGATGTATTGTAAGAGAAAAAGGAAACGAAATGTTGGCACGGGCTTTGCTTTATTATGAAGACGAAGTAATAATCCAAATTACAAACGGAGCAAATGATTTAAGGAGGCATACAAAATGGGAAACAAAATCATACTGGACGACATAGTAAGCGTCCGCGGCAACAGAACTGATGGATATATCAACTTTGCAATAAAACCCGACAGTTCAAAATTTCGTATACCGGTCATCATTATAGAGGGTGGAAAGGAGGGTCCCACACTGCTGGTGGATGCATGTACTCACGGGGATGAGTATGAGGGCGCGGAAGCAATCATAAAGCTCAGTAAGCTCCTGGAGTCAGAGAGCTTTGCCGGTACCTTCGTAGGTGTTCCCGCATTGAATTATGAAGCATTCAGCGCTATAAGCAGATCATCTGTAACAGACGATGTCAATCTCAACAGAATTTTCCCCGGGAACAGCGAAACATATATCACACACAGATTGGCCAATACTTATATTGATCGGGTTGTAAGGAATGTGGATTTCGTCATAACCTTCCATGGAGGAGGAGATGTGCTCCACCTGGAGCCTATAATCGGCTATATGCCAGGGGACGACGGATTGAGCAGGAAGACCTATGAAATGGCCAGAGCCTTCAATGCAAAGTATACATGGAGGATGCAGAATCTTCCCTTTGACGGGGTCACGGCGGTGACCTACAAAGACATGCTTGGGATACCGGCTATCCTGCCGGAGGTGGGCTCCCACTGCGACAGGCTTCACAACAGGCAGAAGAATGTGGATATCTGCTTTGACGGTATAGTAAACGTGATGAATTTCCTGAAAATGAGGGAGAGAGAGCTTCAAAAGCCTGCGGAGCAGATGGATATAGAGCTGCATTACCTGCATGCGTCCAATGGCGGGATACAGAAGCATTACAAAAAAGAGAACGAAATTGTTGAGGAGGGCGAGCTCCTGGGAGAGATCACCGACGTTTTCGGAAACAAGATAGAGGAGCTTAGGGCACCTTACAGGGGAGTAGTATTGGGCTTCTGGAGCATACCGGTGATAAGGCCGGGGGATTGGTGGTTCCTGTTTGCCAAGATATTAAAATAAAAACAACACCAGGCAATATGGTGTTTATATATAGGTCAGCCAATCAATATAAAAAGAAGGGGGCTATTTATAAATGGAATATTTAAAAATTGCCAATAACTCATTAATGTGGATTTCGTGCGGCCTGTGCGTGGTTTGGGCATTATTTCAGACATATATTTTCGTAAGGAAGTCATTGGCAGTTAGTAAGGAACTGGGTATTACCGACAGCCAGATAAAAAGTGCAATAAAAAGCAGTACCTCAGCATCTGTAGGCCCTGCTATCGCGATAGTGGCCGGAATCGTACCGGTACTGGTAGCCATGGGCGGTCCTGTTGCATGGTTCAGGGAATCCTTTATAGGCTCGGTAGCATATGAATTAATGGCAGCAGGCTTTGGAGCGGAAGCAATGGGAGCAACCCTGGGCGGAGAAGGCATGGATGCAACGGTTTTTGCCTGTGCCTTGTGGGTAATGTCACTGGGTTCGGCAGGCTGGATACTTTTCACGGCACTTGCAACTCCAAAGATGGATAAATTCAGATATGTTCTGGCCGGCGGTACTAAAGCAATGCTTCCTATAGTATCTGCAGGAGCAATGTGCGGTGCATTTGCATATCTAAGCCTGGACAGGGTTTTCAGGTTCAATTCCGGAACAACGGCAGCAATAGGCGGTTTCATAGTAATGGCATTATTGATGCTTTATAACAAAAAGAAGAATATGCAATGGATAAAGGAATGGTCGCTTACCATCGCAATGTTTGCCGGGATGTTTATCTCTGTTATTGTTTAATATGGAGGAGGATCAGAATGAATAATAAAGAAAAAGCTTTAAATTCTGCCGTGTATGACCAGGAATATATACCTTATATAATAAAGTGGGGAAGATTTACTAATTTGATTGGAGTTTTTCTGTCCTTCCTGCCCCCGCTGCTATTATTATTTGTTTATGGATATAAGCCTCCTGTAGGAGCTGTATTTGCAGGCTTTGTAATGCAGGCAAGCGTAAGCGGAGTATTCTGGTTTACAGAACCTATTTCATATTTCCCTGTACTTGGGGTACCGGGCACATACATGTCCTTTCTATCCGGAAATATAGGCAACCTGAGACTTCCTGTTGCGGTTGCGGCTCAGGAGGCAGCATCCGTTCAACCGGGAACCGAGCAGGGCACAATTATTTCTACAATTGGGGTAGGCGTTTCAATAGTAGTCAATATAATCATATTAACGATCGGGGTTCTGATGGGCGCTTCAGTACTTAGCCTGCTTCCTGCCAGCGTATTGTCGACTTTGAATAACATACTGCCTGCAATTTTCGGCGCAATGTTCGGACAGCAGTTTATTTCCAATCCCAAGATTGGTGTCGTTGCAGCGGCTTTAGCCGGATTGATGATCGCGCTTTCAAAGGCGGGAATATTGGCTATATTCCCATTCGGAGGGACATACCTGATAATAATAGTCGCCGTATTCGGAAGTATTTTGATCGGAAGATACATGAACAGGAGCAATCTGAAGAAGGAAGCATAAATCAATAAAACGTCTTAGGAGGAGATAAGGATTTGAGTAAGAAGTTTTTATTTGATCAGGTTGATAAAAATGAAAACGCCTTAAAAGCTATGGCTTTTAAGATTTGGGATGATCCGGAGGGCGCTTTTAATGAATTCAAAGCTTCCGGGCTCCAGAAGGATTATCTGGAAAAGCAGGGGTTCAGAATAATTGATGTGCCTGATAATGCTACTGCTTTTATTGCTGAATTCGGGGCCGGAAGTCCAATTATAGGTATATTGGGAGAATATGACGCACTTCCGGGGATGTCCCAGAAAATTTCCTCGGCAAAGGAACCAAAAGAAGGGTCAACCTACGGTCACGGCTGCGGGCATAATTTGCTGGGAACTGCCGGTGTGGGAGCTGTCACAGCCCTTAAGGAGGTCATGGAAAAGGAAAATCTGAAGGGAACGATACGCTACTATGGATGTCCTGCGGAAGAAACCCTGGCCGGTAAGGTCTTGATGGCAAAGGAAAAGGTTTTCGACGATCTGGATTCATGTATAAGCTGGCATCCTGCAAGCATGAATGTTGTCTGGGGCTGCAGCTTTTTGGCTATGAATTCCATGAAATTCAGATTCAGAGGGATACCGGCACATGCGGCGGCGGCACCCCAGGCAGGAAGAAGCGCCCTGGATGCAGTTGAGCTGATGAATGTCGGGGCAAACTATTTGCGTGAGCATGTTATTGAGAAAGCGAGAATCCACTATGTGATTACCAATGGAGGGATGGCTCCCAATGTTGTCCCGGATTATGCCGAAGTGTGGTACTTTGTAAGGGCGCCCAAAAGAGGGGATGTCAGGGAAATCAGTGAAAGATTGTATAAGATTGCTCAAGGAGCGGAGCTGATGACTGAAACCAAAATGGAATATGAATTACTGGCAGGCTGCTATGATGTCACAGCCAATGACGTTTTGGGAAAGCAGATGCATTCCAATATGGTGGAGGCCGGTCCGCCTAAATTTACTGAGGAGGATTTTAAATTTGCGGCGGAGCTGTCCGCTTTAAGCACCAGGGAAGATAAAAGGAAGGTCATGTCAACTTATTTTGCTCCGGATTTTGTGCTGGATAAAATACTTTGCGACGAAATAATAAAGGTTGACGACAGGGAAAAAGTAATGGCCGGATCGGTAGATGCGGGAGATGTCAGTTATATAGTACCCTTTGCCCAGATCACCGCTGCAACGTGGCCTGTTGGAACGGCAGCCCATACCTGGACTGCAACTGCTTCCTCAGGCTCGGGAATAGGCTTGAATGCCATGATTTTTGCTTCTAAGACCATGGCCGGAACAGTATACGACCTACTGAAGGATAACAGCATTATTGCTGCCGCAAAAAAGGAATTCCGGGAGAGCCTGGACGGATTTAAGTATGTTTCGCCTTACGAAGAGTAAAGAAGCATAAATAGACAGATAGTGGAGCATCCATGGCTTCATGGATGCTCCACTGTCATACCGATGTTTATAATTTCAAAAGGAATGGAGATAAAGATAATGAAAAAAATAATAAGTACAGATAAGGCGCCTGCTGCAATCGGCGCATATTCCCAGGCTACGGCTTTACAGGGGCTGGTATTTACCTCAGGACAGCTTCCCATTGATCCTGCCAGCGGGGCAATAGTAAATGGAGATATACAGGCCCAGGCAAAACAAGCTTTGGCAAATGTGCAGGCAATTATAGAAGAGGCCGGCCTTACTCTTGAGGATGTTCTGAAGGTTTCCGTTTTTTTAACCGATATTGCAGATTTTGCTAAAGTAAATGAAGTTTACCAAAGCTTTTTTTCAAAGAACTGCCCGGCCAGATCCTGCTTCCAGGTATCTGCACTTCCAAAGGGAGCTGCTGTAGAAATTGAAGCAATAGCGGGGAAGTAGCATATGAAGTTCTCTGCTGTTAAAAAAAGACTGCACTATGGTTGGATAGTAGCATTGGGCTGTCATATTTTATTTTTCTATGGTGTGGGCTTGACAACAGGAACCTTTGCCGTGTTTTTACCGTTTCTGATCAGCGAAAGGAATCTGACCAATGCTCAAGGCTCGTCTGTCCTCGGTTTGCTAAGCATGACGGGCCTTGTTTTTATGCTTTTTGCCTCTGCAATTTTCAAGCGTTTTGGCATAAGATATACTGTTTTTGCCTGTGGCATGCTGATCGCTTTTGGAAATTTTATTTTCTCAATATCCGGCTCATTGCCCGGGTATTATGCCTCGGCAGTGATAATTGGAATCGGTTATGGCTGCTGCTCAACCATATCAGTCTCATTGCTGGTTGCAGAATGGTTCGAGAAGAAGAGGGGGGCTGCGATAGGCATGGCTTATGCAGGCTCCGGAATTGCGGCAATACTGTTTTCACCTGTGCTGTTATCCATTATAGAGGATCACAGCCTGTCAGGAGCCTTTCGTTTCCAGGGTATCTGTGTGGCTGTTCTGACAGCGGCAGCTTTTCTTTTAATAAGAAATTCTCCTGCCGATAAGGGGGCTGAAGCCTATGGACACAAGGAAGGCAGCCGCCCTGAGGGCGATAATAGCGAGCCTGTCCGGGCAAGGTATATATCAAAGGATGTTTTCAAAACTAAAAAATACTATATCCTGCTATTTACAGTTTTTATTCTGGGTACGACGGTTCAGCCGGTTGTATCACATTTTCCCACCTTTCTTATTTCGGTGGGGTATAAGGCTTCCTTTGCAGCTTACCTGGTTTCTGTTTACGGAGTCACCATGGTCCTGGGAAAAACAGCATATGGGCTTGTTATCGATAAGCTGGGAGGTTATGGCGCAAGCTTTATAATATTTCCCTTGTGGCTGGTCACTATCGCCATTTCATACCTTGCAGGCAGCAGAATGCTTGCAGCCTATATTTTTGCAGCTCTTATAGGTATGGGTCCGGCTCTTGCCACAGTCTCGCTGCCGATATGGGTTGGGGATCTCTTCAGAAAAGAAAGCTTCGCAGCGGTGCTTACAAGTATTCAGATAGCACTCAACCTGGGGAGCTCTCTCGGTATGGTGATGCTGGGATATCTGTTTGATGTGACAGGCTCCTACCGGGTCTCCTTTGGTGTGATTTTAGCATTTGTTACAGCCGCATTCATCGGCATACAGGGCTTATACGGCTTCTATGCCGTCAATAACAAAAAGAAAAGCTGTGAGCTGTAGAAAGTAAAGAAGGCCCGGTGAAGCATCATCGGACCTTCTTTATCAGCCTATTTCCTTTGAATACAACTGATTTGAAGGATTAGGACTTATAGTGACATATACAGTCATATCCTCTGTAACCGAGGGGATGCTGAAATCATCCTCGCCTTTGGCAAATACCACAGAGCCCTTTACCAGCCTTTCCGTTTCCTCGTTGATCTGAATCTGTCCGCTGCCGCTCAGCACCGTCATTACCAGGGATGTGTTTTCGTGCTTGTGTACCGGCAGTACATGGCCTCTTTTCATATTGAGCACAAAGCACAGAACATCCCTGGTAGAAAAAAGCACACGCTTTGTGAAGGTATTGTCGTGAAACACTATGCTGTCGGCTACATTTTTGATATCCAAGGAAGTACCTCCTGATTCTATATTATTCTTGCTTATAGCATTATAAAAAAAGAAGCCTGTTATTCAGGCGGATTTACATAAGGCGGAAAAACAAGCTTTGTTGTCTATAGTATACCTTTTTTTATCAGACGGATATCTTCACCTACAAATTTGCAGGCCTCAAAGTTTCCGATTATCCTGGACACTATCCTTTCGGAATAGGTATTCTGGAAATCCTGGACACTCAGGTTCGTTGATATCACCATCTTTCTGCCGTTAATTATCCTCTTGTTCAGTATATTGTAGACGACCTGGTTGGAGAACTGGGTAAAAAGCTCGGTGCCAAGGTCATCCATAATCAGCAGGTCGCAATTATATATTTCATTTAAATATGGTATATTTGCTTCTTCGTGGTCGAAATCAAACTTATATTTCCTCATTGCATCGATCAGATCGGGCACTGTATTATAAAGGACGCTTTTGCCCCTATCCAGCAGATCCTTCGCTATTGAGTTGCATAAGAAGGTCTTTCCGAGTCCGGGGCTGCCGATAAAGAAGAGGTTTGTGCCATGCTGGTCAAAATCCTTGACAAAATCAATGCATTTCTTGTATATTTCCTGCATGTTCTTCAGGGGAGATATGCCGCCGGCATCAGGCTCCCTGGAATAATATTCCCAGCGGAACTGCTCGAAATTTTCTTTGTCAAGGACAGACCCGAAATTTGAACGCTCATAATTCTGGTATATTTCCTTCTGTATGAAGCACCTGCATTTTTCATAACCGGCAAAGCCGGTATCCTTGCAGGTCTTGCACAGGTATATATCATCCAGGTAATCTATAGCATACTTATTGGCTGACAATATTTCGGCCTTCTCCACCTTCAGGTCCAGCTGCTGCTTTTTCAGCCTGGCAAGAAGAGCTTCCGGGTCTTCAGCCTTATTGAGAATGGCTCTTGTAATATCTATGCTGAGCTTTACCAGCTCCTCTTCGATCTGCCTGAGCCTGGGAAAGCGGCTGTAGAGAGCCTGCTTGCGCCGCTCCTGCTCCTCCTTGCTGTCCTTTCGTACCTGCTCGTATTGTTTCAGTATAGCTTGAGTGTTACTCACTTAACTCACCTCTGCTTTTTTTAAGCCAGGATTCCTCCAGGGATTTTGCATCGTACTTCCGGTTGGTAAAATTGTTGAAGGTGGGCTTTGCAGCCTTTGAGCCTTTTTTCTCTTCCTTCGGCGCCTTTACCAGGTAAGCATCGATTTCCTGAAGGGTAGTAAAGCCCTTTTCATGCCATTCGCACAGTATCTTGTCTATGTAATTGAAGGAGGGCTTCAGTGTCTTCGCGGTCAGCTCACAGGCCTTCAATACGATATCTTCTCCATAGCCCAAGGTATAGAACCATTTCTGAAGCATATCCTCCTCTGCCGAAGTCGGCTGCCGTCCGATCCTCAGATAGTTGAGCACCTTGCCGTACCTCTGCCATTTTTCCTTGTGGCGCAGATTATACTGCTCCGCCTTTTCCACAGAGTCAATCCCGGCATCAAACCAGTTTTTTGCAACCTGCTTCAGATAGGGCATATCCTTTTTATCCCTTGAGATACAATCTTCAACAAGCAGGCGGATAACCTCCGGGGGGAAGCTGTAATCCTCCATCCAATCCAGAAAGGCAAAGAGCTCACTTGATGACAATTCCCGTCCAAACAGCTTGCGGAAGTGTTCAAACATGTCTCTTACATGGGGACTGCTCCTGGCGTTGATTATACGCTCGGGACTGTATTTGCCGACTGCTTCCTTCTTTTCCTTTATATTGAGCATGATCTCCTTGATAGTCAGATATTCTACGGTATAGCCTTCCTCCGAGCCGGCATGGGTATAAGGATATAATCTTATGATATTCTGCTCGACCCAGTATCTCCAGGCGGCACTTACATCCTCGGTGGATATTTTAAGTGTTTTTGCCACAGTTTCATTGGAAAGCATATTATTGACATAGCTCTGGGAATACTTGAGCCCCAGAAGATATACCTTGACATGGCTTGCGGGGGCAGAAGGCATGTAATGGCTTATAAAAAGGTTCTCCACGATAGTCTGCCCAAGATCCTCGTTATTTGATTTTATACGGAATAAATTCATAAATATTGCACTCCTTGGCGGTATTTAGACCTTTCTGATATTAATTCCAATTTATAATAATTATACCACATATGACATTTTTAATCGCAGCAGGAAAGTATATCTTTTTACGGAATTAGCTTTACATAATTTGAAGCTGCTGTTTCTCGCTGCATTTTTTGCCGCTATGATGCATAAGCTAGTTTAAATATTACCAAAATATGAATAAAATAACACCTGCAGAAAAAATTTTTCGCCCAATGTTGACATCTGGGTATAAAAATAGAGGAGGGGTAAAGGCTTATAGAGCAAATAAATGTCATGGACTGTCGAATCAAAAATACAGCCCCGACAGGGAGCAGGTATAAAGCAGACAACTTTGAATATTAATAAGTATAAGAAATATAAGGATTATGTAATAATATGGCGGTAGACATAAAAAGTTGAATTAAGAGTATGGTTATAGTAAAATAGTACTCGGGTACTATCCAGAATACACCTGTAAGGTGAATTCAATAGTAAGAACAAAGCTTTTGCGGGATTTTGACAGTACTGCCCGGTATCCCGTGAAATGCCTTATACCTTGGAAAAGGCCGTAATCTTTGCTCAAGGAGGCGAATGGATGGAGGAAAGTAAGTTAAAGGAAACGATAGCTCGGTGCAAAACCAAGCTTTCTAATGGGACCCAATATGTCGGAAATGCTCTTAAGAGTTGTAGTAAAAAGATTTTAAGCTTATTTGACAGCTCATTACATAGAAATAAATTTGCCAGGAAGATAGTAAATAAACAGAGATTCGTTCTGGTATGCGGCGTAATTGCAATGCTTATCATCACTACAATGTTGTTTGTATTCTCAGGAAGCGCATATACAGTGAAGATCAACGGAAACGAAATCTGCAAGGTCAGGAACCAGAAGGCTGTTGAAAGCGCACTGCAGCTCCTGAAGCAGAAATACAAGGAAAGTACTGAGACCGAAATAAACTTTACAAGTGAATTAACCTATGAAAAATCTAGGGCTTCCAGTAAAGAGGTATTGAAGGATGAACCCCTTGCAGAGGTTTTGAGCAAAAACATAAAGTTCCAGGTACAGGCCTGCAGCATATATGCAGGGGGCAGCAAGATCGCGGTGTTGAAATCAAAGGAGTTGGCTGAGGCGCTTCTCAAGGAGATACAGGACAAGGGCCTGGGTGATGCCGACAGGTCAAAGCTCAAGGAGATAGGCTTCGCAGAAAAGGTGGAGCTGAAGGATGAATTCACAGATGCCTCAGAAATAGCAGATAAGGATGAGATAATCAGCTTTATCATAAAAGGGACCAATGAGACCAAAACCCACACCATAGAATCAGGTGAAAGCTTCTGGTCAATATCAAGGAAATATAATATGTCCCTGGAAGACCTGCAGAAATCCAACCCGGGAGTAAATCCGGAAAAGGTCAAGATAGGTCAGGTAATAAGCCTTGTTGTACCGAAGCCTTTATTAAGTGTGAAAACTGTACAGACTGTTACCTCCAAGGAAAGGGCAGATTTTGAGCAGCAGGTGGAGTTCAGCAGCTCCCTGTACAAGGATGAATCTACTGTAAAGGTAAAAGGCGTCTACGGGGAAAAGGAAGTTGTTGCCGACATCACCAAGGTCAACGGTATTGAGACAGGGCGGACCGTTCTGAGCGAAAAGGTCATAAAGGAACCCAAGACCCAGGTTATCGTCAAGGGTACCAAGGAGCCTCCGCCAAAGAAGGGAACCGGAACCTTCTCATATCCGGCAAGAGGCAGCATATCCTCAAGGTACGGACAGCGGTGGGGAAGGGCACATACAGGTATAGATATTGCAGCTCCTTACGGTTCTGCTGTAAAGGCCTCCGACGGAGGAGTAGTAACCTTTGTAGGCTGGGAAGGCGGCTATGGAAAGCTGATAAAGATAGACCACGGTGCAAATTTTGTATCCTATTACGGACATCTCAGCAGCTACAAGGTGAAGGTAGGGCAGAAGGTCTACAAGGGCGAGACTATAGGCCTGGTAGGAAGCACCGGCAACAGCACCGGACCTCACTTGCATTTTGAAATCAGGAAAAGCGGCGCTGTACAGAATCCCCTTACATATTTGAAATAAAAGCTTACAAATACATAAAGATTGAGGAAGACGCTTATAGCTCCTCAATCTTTTTTATATCTATCCTTCCGGCGCCCTGGGCACTTTTTAACTCATTTATTGAGGTGCAGAGCCTTTTTAAAATGCTCTTCACATCCTCAGGTGAAAGGCCGGGCTTCTTCTGATACAGGAGCACTGCGGCGGCGGCAGTCATACATGCAGACACAGAGGTCCCGCTTATTTGGGTGTAATGCTGCCCTGCAAGCTTTGCGTGAGTATATGAGTTCTTCCCCGGTATATAGCCTGTGTCGGCATTGAGTGCGGCTATCTTGCAGCCGGGCATTACGGCGTCGGGCTTATCGGTTTTGCCTGTCACAGGACCGCGGCCGCTGAAGCCGGCAACCTGCGGTGAAGCACCGGCCGTCGTGCAGGCGCCGGTGGTGAAGCTGGAGCCGCAGCTTCCGGGCGAAGTTATGCTTGCCTCATAAGGCCCGAGGTTCCCACTGCAGGTACAGACAAAAATACCGCTTTTCCACAGGCTTTCTGCCGCAAGGCTCATGATGTCGAAGCCTCTATGCAGCTCAAGGCTGCCGAAGGGAAGTACCACAACCCTTATATTGTTCTTTTCCCGTACATTGCATATCCACTGCATTGCAGCGAGGATATCGGAGTAGCAGCCGTACCCGAGGCTGTTAAAGGCCTTGGCACATATTATATTGCAGTCGTAGGCCGCTGTTTTGAATCTTCCGTCTGTAGAGGCTCCAAAGGCCGCCCCGATGCATGCGGTGCCGTGACCGTTGTCGTCGTAGGGCCCCTCCAGCTCGTTGATGAAATCCTTAAAGGCTGTGAGCCTGTTTCGAGGCTTCACAAGATCGGGATGAGGATAAACGCCTGAGTCGATAAAAGCTGCCGAGATGCCTTTCCCGCTTAGATGGATATTGGGAGCTTCGGTGGGCTGGATATCTTTTTCCCTGTCCCCGGTGCTGCCCATAAGACAAGCAGTACCGTCAAAATAAATTTTTGAGATCTCGACGATACTACTTATGGAGTCAAAATTGCTGGCATGTATTTTTCCGGTAACTGCGTTTAAAAAGGGAAGCTGGTATTTTATTTTGAGGCCGGCTCTTTTCAGCCGGGACTCAAGCTGGGCTTCCAACGGCCTCCGGAAGGTTATTATAACCGGAATTATTTTGACCTTACGGATAGAAAGCAGCTGATTTATCGATGGCTCTATCCTTTTGAAA